>CAUWDF010000033.1:0-17851 GCA_963557245.1 uncultured Bulleidia sp. | reverse complement strand
AACGGTTCAATGGGAGGGGCAATAAATCTTTGAATTTATTCCTCTACCCTATTTTATGGTCAAATATTAGAAAAGTTCATTTGTATATGCATAAAAAAATGGACCATATTGTAAGGCAACAAAAGCGTAATTCAATAGATGGTCGGCTGATTGGAAGAACGAATTTTATCTTATGTATAAAAAGAAGGAAAAAAGATATATATGAGTGATTGCATCGGTCGATATGAAGGGAAGATCGATGTGTCAGAATTCGTACTATGGAATGGAAATGTAGCACTTCGTTGGTAACTAAAGATATGATCATGAGCTTGAATTGCAAATGAAAGATTTGTGCATAATTGCTATAGAAGTATATATGGATTCTGACAACTAAAAATAAATTAAAAGGCCTGATTCCTTGCTATGCAAGGAATCAGGCCCTACAATCTGTTTAAACCTTTTATCCTAATTTGAGGTTCGCACTACATTGAGAGAATTGATTTTTATCAGTCTCCGAAAGAGATTCCAAGTAATTTTGCTTCTTTAATGATGCTTGATTCTGGGTCAACTGTCTTAAGACGACCAGCAACCTCCTTAAGAGGAACACTAATCATTTCACGGTTCTTATAGGCAATCATAACACTATATTTACCTTTTAATACCAGCTTTCCAGCTTCTGCACCTAAGCGAGATGCGAAGACACGATCATATGCAACTGGTGCACCACCTCGTTGGATATGCCCAGGAACTGTGACACGAACTTCGCGTCCAGTTGCTTTTGTTATTTGATCTGCTAATTCATAAGAAGGGGAAGGAAATTTGAAATTAGCGAGCTTCTTCTTATATTCTTTTTTTGTAAGTTTTGCATCTGCTTGCGATATAGCTCCCTCTGCCATAGCAATGATTGTGAAGCGTTTACCCTGACGATCACGTTCTTCAATCGTATCGACGACTTTTTGTAGATTATATGGGATTTCTGGAAGCAGGATAATATCAGCGCCCCCCGCAATGCCTGCATTGAGTGGTAACCATCCAACTTTATGACCCATGATTTCAACGATAAATACCCGACCATGAGAAGAAGCAGTGGTGTGGATTTCATCGATACATCTGGTTGCAATATCAACTGCTGACTGGAAACCAAAAGTCATATCTGTTCCATACAAATCGTTGTCGATTGTTTTTGGAAGTGTAATAACATTGAGGCCTTCTTCACTTAAAAGATTTGCAGTTTTTGTAGATCCATTTCCTCCTAACATAACAAGGCAATTCAGTTGCAGTTTATAATATGTCTGCTTCATAGCTTGTACTTTATTTAATCCGTCTGGTGTTGGAACGGTGATTTCTTTGAATGGAGTACGTGAAGTACCTAAAATTGTTCCGCCAACTGTTAAAATATTAGAGAAATCATCATCCGTTAGTAAACGAAAACGGGAATAGATTAAACCACGATAACCATCTTCAAATCCATAGAATTCAACAGGTTCTGTTGCATTGTTTGTAACTACTTTATATACACCACGCATAGCGGCGTTCAGTGCTTGACAATCGCCACCACTTGTTAACATTCCTACTCTAAGCATATGTATTCTCCTTACAGATTTTTTCGTGTTAATAATAATATGATTGAATCATTTCTTCAATCATTGCATGATTATATTTTTGTTACTATAACATTAAAAATACAGTACTTAAAATTTTGGTTCGAAATGATAAAATTCTATTTAAAGTAAAAAATGGTGTATATTCCTTTTATAATGTATTTATAGAAGGGAATTTTATGTTAAAAGGAGTTATTTTTGATCATGATGGATTAATGTTTGATACAGAGAAAATATGGCAAAAGGAATGGCATATTGCGGCTGAAAAAAGAAATATTGTCCTATCGGAAAAATTTCCGAAAGATATAGGTGGAACAAGTGGAGAAAAACTATTACAAGTTATTCGATTTTATTTTCACACGGATGAACCAGAATTTATACGTCAAGAAGTCACTAAGAAAGTATATCAAGAAGAAGCAGAACATTTGGATGCAAAAAAAGGGTTATTAGAAATATTAGATATGTTTCAAAAGAATCATATTCCGATGGCTGTAGCTTCTTCTTCGCCGAAGGAAATGATTGAAAGAAATTTAAAAAATGCAGGGGTAGATTATTATTTTAAGGTAGTTGTGAGTGGAGAGGAGGTAGAACGTGGAAAGCCATATCCAGATATTTTCTTAAGAGCCGCTGACAAATTAGGAATACCTGCAGAAGAGTGTTATGTATTTGAAGATGCTTATAATGGTATACAAGCAGGGCATGAAGCAGGATGTTTTACAGTTATGATACCGGATCGAATTGCAGCAGATGAAGAAATGCGAAAAGTGGCAGATAAAGTATTTGATAGTTTACTTTTAGCAAAATCATGGATTCTTTCAGAAGAATCTTAGAGTTTTAGAAAAATTATACAGAAGGCAAAGTTCGCCTTCTTTTCTTTTTTCCTGAAAGGTATACAATGAAACGTGCAGGAAGAGGATAGAGATAATGGATAAAGTATACAGAATATTTGTTGTAAATCCGGGTTCAACATCAACGAAAGTTGCATTGTTCGAAAATGAGAAATGTATTATTTCTCGTTCTGTTTTCCATGATTCATCAAAATTAATGGAATATGACAATATCAATGATCAGTTAGAATATAGAATGTTTGGAATCCGTAAGTTTGTACATGATTCCCGTGTGGATCTGTCTGGACTTGATGCAGTCGTTGGTAGGGGTGGACCATGTTATGCACTTGAAAGTGGAACATATGAAGTTGATGATAAACTGATTGAAGATACAAGAGAAGTTAAAGGCCATTTTTATCATAGTTCAATGTTAGGGGTTCAGCTGGCAAAAAAGATTGCAGATCAATATCATTGTTTGTGTTTGACGGTTGATCCACCAGTCGTAGATGAACTTTCTGACTTAGCACGTATTACAGGGGTAAAAGGATGCTATCGAAGAGCTACAGCACATGTTCTGAATGCTAAGGCAACAGGACGTTATTATGCAAAAGAAATTGGTAGTAAATATGAGAATCTGAATCTGATTATTGCACATATTGATGGAGGTATTTCCATTACAGCTCATGATCATGGTCGTATGATTGATGGAAATGATGCTGGTGGTGGAGAAGGCCCTTTTACACCTACTAGAATGGGGTCGATGGCTGTAACAGATGTTTTAGATTATCTATTTGATAAAGATAAAAAAGAAGTAAGAGACCTTTGTTCGCAAAGAGGAGGTCTTTCTAGTTGGTTTGGTACTTCGGATTCTTCTAAAATTTATTATGAGATGGTCAGAAGAGGTGATAAGCAGGCTGAGCGTGTCTGGAATGCAATGATCTATCAGTGCTCAAAATGGATTTCTATGATGGCAGCACCATTAAAAGGTAAGGTAGATGCAATTCTTCTTACTGGTGGTTTGTTACGTATTCCAGGTGTCATAGATACTATTACAGAAGATTGTGGTTGGATTGCACCAATTCATGCATATCCAGGTGAATTTGAGCATGAAGCAATGTGTGAGGCTGCGTTAAAAGTTCTGCGCGGTGAAGAAGAACCAAAGAAATATACTGGAAAGCCAGTGTGGAACGGATTTGAAGATTAGAAATAATTTGGTGATATGAGGAAGTTTTTAACAATTTTTTTAAGTGGATTATTATTAACTGGATGTGCTTCTCCGCAATCGAATTATGCTAGAGCGGATATGACAGGATATGAGTCTTTAAAAGATACGGATCATGTTTTCTACGATATTTCGGTAAATGATATGGTAGAAGGAATGGATGCGCATAAGACATTCGTTGTCTATTTTGGATTTGCACAATGTCCATGGTGTCAAGAAGCAGTTCCAGTGCTTAATGCTGTAGCGAAAGAAAATCAGATGCAAATCGGATATATTAATACACGTAAAGATCCTTCCTGGAGTTCGAATATGGATATTGATGACTATGATCATGTTACAGAGCGTCTTGGAGATTATCTTGAATATGACGATGATGGTATTAAACATTTATATACTCCACATGTATTCTTTATCCGTGAAGGAAAAGTCGTTGATGAACATGAAGGTGCCGTTCCAATAGAAGACGAGTCTCGTACAGAACTGAATACGTATGAAAAAGAAGAATTAAAGGATATTTATCAGGAAGGTTTTGAAGAGTTGAAATGACAAATCTATCCGCAATGAAAATAAATGAGAATACAATCTCCATTCAACAGCAGAATCAAGGTGGTACAGTAGAGGAAGCACTTCTAATAAAAGAAAAAGATTCTTCTGTATTATATAGTGGCTTATTTGATAATATTCTTTTGTATGATCTTGTTATTTCGCTTGCACCATATCTTTCGAAAGTGGTCGTGAAAGAAGGAATATTAGGAGAGTCTTTTCATCGTTTCTTGGAAGAAGAAATTCCAGTATGGATTTATCCAGAAGTTCAGATTCCAAATTCTTATACACATGAAGAATGTTCTAAGTTGATTCGGATATAAGTAAAGCTTAGCTTCTATAAATATAAAGTAGTACGTTAATATTTAGGATAATATTGAAACAGATTGTAAGGCTTGATTACTTGTTTAACAAGATTCAGGCCTTTTAATGTGGTCTATATTATTTATATATACAGTGATTCAATCTGTTATTGAATGACTGTAGCCGATTGTATAATAATCTTTATCTGTCATAAGTTTATTCGCAACAGCAAGGATAAAGAAATGAAATAGAAGCAAAAGAATTACTGAAAACATAAGAAAGATGGGAATATGTTAAAACATAAAATTATAGAAATTGCACCAAAAACATGGTGTTTGAGTGAGTTTCGATTAGTAAATACTTTTTGGTAGAGGGGAGTGAGAGAGCTACATTGATTGATACTGATTGTGGGATAGGTCATTTAGCCGATTGTGTTAGAGAATTGACAAATAAACCATTGATTATTCTTTTAACACATGATCATTTTGATCATACGGGAGGAATATTTGGGTTTCCTAATGTGCCTGCGTATCTTCATGAAGAAGATTATGAAAAAATGGCAGAGTCTCATGCAGCGATATTTAAAGTCCTTCAGACGGATGATTATAATAGAATGCGTAAGTTTTATATCACATCATGTGGTCCGATTCGTTGGCCTGATTTAAAGCAGGAGGAATTATTATCTTTAGTTCCAAAAGAAAGAACACCGACAGAGTTTACATGTACACCAATGCAGGATGGAGATATTTTTGATCTTGGAGGAAGAAAGCTAGAAATTATTCATACACCGGGGCATACAGACGGTGAGGTTTGTATTTTGGATCGAAAGGAACGAATTTTATTTACAGGCGATACTGCAAACAAAGGTATTATTTTAGCTCGTCAACTAAATGATGATACAAAGTTGATTAAAATTTGTAATGCAACAATGAAAAAATTATGGGATAGAGCGAGTGAATATGATTGTTTAGGAGTAGGACATGATTATGTAACAATCGATAAGAGAATGATTAAAGATTATTATGATCTGACACAAGGATTATTAGATGGTACGATTACGGGATCGTATGAAGAGGGAGGATTCCGTAAAGGAGATGTCGTTCGCCTTGGATTAGCAGAACTTTGGTATCAATGTGATCAATAAATAGAATATAGTTTGAATTTTCATTTTTAAGCAATAATAAAAAAGTGAGCTATCCATTTGAGTTATTCAATGGACACTCACTTTATTTTTGTTTAAGTGGAAATTTTTTGTGGCAGGAAAAGAATTAGTCTGCAATGACAGCATCTAGAGCAATCTTCATCATGTCTGTGAAGCTCTTTTCTCTTTGCTCAGGAGTTGTAATTTCTGGAGCTACAAAGCTATCTGAAATTGTTAAGATGCAGGCTGCATTTTTATGAAGTACTTTTGCATTGGAGAACAATGCAAAACTTTCCATCTCAACAGCGACGCAATTATGCGCTTCCACATCTTTCATGTAATCTTTACTCTCGCGATAGAAAACATCCGAAGAATGGATGCATCCACGGTGTGCATGGATATTCAGTTCTTCTGCTGCATGAACAAGTTTGTCAGATAATTCCTTACTTGGTTCGATAACACAATCTAGATAGCCACATTGCTCTTTCGCAAATGTAGATTCCGAATACGCTTGATTGGCAATAACAACATCAAAAACCTTAAGATTTGATACATAACTTCCAGCAGAGCCGACACGGATGATATTATCAACATCATAGAATTTGAAAAGCTCATAGGAATAAATACCAATAGAAGGCATTCCCATGCCACTTGCCATGACAGTAACTGGCTTACCTTTCCAAGTTCCTGTATAACCTTGTACGCCTCTGACATTGTTAACAAGAATTGGATTCTCTAAGAATGTATCAGCGATGAATTTTGCACGGAGTGGATCTCCAGGCATTAATACGGATTTTGCAATCTGTCCTTTTTCTGCACTATTATGTGGTGTAGACATATAGTATGTTCTCCTTTTTTTTATTATAACATTTTTGTTACATTTTCGAGCCTTTGGCGCCTTTTGCACCTCCAACGTAATTGCTTAAAATATTTGTGTCATAACTGAATGTGATTTTTGATCTTCTGCGTTCCCGATCAAGCGCTAGATTCACAAGACGATCCATTAGTTCAGAGAATGACATTCCCATTTCTTTCCAAAGATAGAATGCAAGAGAACCAGGAATAGTATTGATTTCATTGACATAAACGGATTTTGTCTCAGCATCCATCATGAAGTCGATACGACAGACACCAGATGCACCTAGAACTTTGAATGTACGGACTGCTAAGTCTTGGATCAATTTTGTTTGGTCTTCGGAAAGTGGGGCTGGTACAATACGTGCAGTAGATGCCATACCAGCATCTTTGGTGGAACCTTTTGTTCCTTTTCCGCCACCTTCGTATTTATCTTTAAAGCTAAGTAGTTCATCACCAGAAACGGAACCGACTTGTTCAATAACTGAAGCTTCCGCATGTGTAGAATCGCCAAGAACAGAGCAGTTCAGTTCAATCATAGGCTTAACAACTTTTTCTGTAATAATCTTTTCATCGTATTGACGAGCATCTTCAAAGCATTCGATATATTCTTCATCGTTATGTGCAATTGCAATACCGACGGAGGAACCTGTTCTAGCCGGTTTTAAAATGACAGGATAGATTAATTTATGTACTTTTTTTAAGATTTCTTCTTTATTTTCGTCAATTTCATTACCATAAGCCCAGAACCATCTTGTGATAGGAAGATCGTTGTCAGCTAAAATATGTTTTTGCAGTACTTTATCTTGACCTACTGCAGCAGAATATAGGTCACAACCAGCATATGGTAACTTCAACATTTCAAAGAAGCCTTGGATTGTACCATCTTCTCCATTTGTACCATGCATAACTGGAATGGCAACATCAATTGTACCTAGTTCTTTTTTGCCAAACAGAGAAGTTTTAACAGGGCGGATGACAGTACGATTATCTTCTAAAACAATCATAACTTGTGTACAAGAATCACAAAGAGCTCTTAAGTCTTTGTAATTGTTCATATCTTTTAAAGCTTCTCCACAATATAACTTTCTATCTTTTGCAACATATACAGGAATTACATTATATTTCTCTTTGTCCATGGCGTTCATTGTCTGATGGGCAGAGATAATACTTACTTCATGTTCGACAGATTCACCACCGAAGAAGACTGCGGTATTCAATTTCATAAAAAACCTCCGTGTTTCCTTTCAATTATACTTCAAAATTACATAAAAGGAATGACAGCTATAGATAGACATTGTGATTATTCTGTACGTGGAAGCGGTATATAGTCGTGCTAAAATGTGAAGGAAGGAAAATGATTATGAAAAGAACTTTAGTTTTATCGGGTGGTGGCACAAAAGGAATTTATGAGTGTGGAGCAATTCGAGCATTAATGGATCTTAATAAATTCCACTTTGATCGTATTATTGGTGTTTCGGTAGGTGCTTTAAATGCTGCAATGCTTGTACAAGGTGACTTTGAAAAGATGGAGGAACTTTACGACACTTTAGAACCTTCTATGATTGTGAATGGTTTCATTCCAGTTGATCAAACTCTTTTTTCCATTTTAAAAGAGAGGGAAGAGTTTCATGATCAATTAAATTATTATCTTAAAGAAGGAGGCATTGATGTTCGGCCTTTCTATAAAATGGTAGACAAATATTATGAACCCGATAAGTTCTTTGCAAGTACGATTGATTTTGGATGTGTTGTTGCAAAGAAGAAAGATCATAGTGGAGTGTATGTAGATAAAAAAATGATGAAGGAACATGGAAAAGAGTGGCTTATAGCAAGTGCAGCCGCTTATCCTGCTTTTCCAGTCTGTACAATTGATGGTATAGATTACGTGGATGGGGGCTATTATGATAACTTTCCTATCGATTATGCATTACAGAAAGGGACAGAAGAAATTATAGGAATTGAAATGGGAAAGACTCCATTACATGATCTATATATGCATAAACGTAAGATTCATATTATTCATCCACATACAGAAATATTTTCTTTTTTAAACTTTGACCATGAGAAAATGCATCGTGCTAAGATCATGGGGTATAATGATACAATGAAAGAATTTGGAATTTATGATGGAGAACGATATACATTTAACAAATTTTCTGTCTATCAGGAATTTGAAAGAGAATTACATGTGATGTTCTTATTAGAAAATCGTATTAAGAATTGCAATCTACTCAATGAGATACATGGTTCTGAACATGTAATTTCGGATCAGCTTATGGAGCAGCTGGGGAAACCATTTTTAACAGATAAGGATTATATTTTTGGAATGTTAGATGCACTCTTGGAGCTATGTGATTCAGATGAAACAAAGGTATATACCATACAGGAAGCAAAATATCGTATATTAGCTTTCTTTGCTAGTGCAGCCGATAAAGATTATTCGTATGTACCTAAATTGCGTCCTTCCGATATGATTGCATTTGCAAAAACATTGGACCGTAAGGGAAGGGTATCACGTATGATTCATGGCATGTTATATCCAAATCATAAGATATTTTCAGATAAAATCTTATTGACGATATATCCTTTTGAGACAGCTCTTGCAATTTTTATTACAATGATGATGAAGGAATTAGCAGGAGAAGAAAAGAATGGGTATTGCAAAATTTGAAAAAGTAACATTTGAACAGTTTAAAAAAGATTGGTTGAATCATTTTCCAGAAGATGAGAATAAAGTACAAGAAATCTATGATTCAATCAAACTGCCTAAGCGTGCAACAATGGGATCTGCAGGATATGATTTTTATGCACCAAAAGAGATTCAAATAGAACCTGGTGCTATAAGTCTGATTCCTACAGGAATCCGTGCTAAAATAGACAATGGTTATGTGCTGATGTTGTTTCCAAGGAGTTCCCTTGGATTCCGTTATCGTATGCAGTTGAATAATACAGTTGGTATTATTGACTCCGATTATTATGGAACAGCGAATGAAGGGCACATTATGTGTAAAGTGACAAATGATACACATGAAGGTAAACTTCTTTCGATTGAGGCAGGACAAGGAATGGTGCAAGGAATTTTTTTACCATTTGGTCTGACGGAAGATGATGATACAGAAACTGTTCGTATTGGCGGCATCGGAAGCACGACAAAATAGAAAGCAGGTATAAATATGGACGAGAAATTATGGGCGGAAATTGATGAAAAAGAACCGATTCCAACACATATTAAGGAAAGAATGGAGACACTCCGTTCCCATCATCAGGAAGTAATTGATGATGAGTGGATTAAGCGTCCAACACAGATTGAAGGAATGCGTAAAGCAGGGACTTTAAATACTGCCGTGCTGGATGAAGTTGCAAAGCATATTCATGATGGTATGAGTACACAGGATATTGATGATATTGTATATAACTTTACGAAGGAACATGGAGGAATCTGTGCGCCATATCAGTATGAGGGATTCCCTAAGCATGTATGTACCTCTATTAATGGGGAAGTATGTCATGGTATTCCAGCAAGACATCGTAAGATTCATGATGGCGATATCATTAATGTTGACTGCACAACCATTTTAGATGGTTATTATGCAGATGCTTCTCGTATGTTCATGATTGGACAAGTTTCGGAAGAAAGAAGAAGACTTGTAGAAGAGACCAAGAAATGTCTTGAAGTGGGTCTAGAAGCAGTCAAACCTTGGGGACATGTAGGGGATATTGGTTATGCAATCAATCGATATGCTCGATTAAAAGGATATTCTGTCGTTAGAGAACTTGGTGGACATGGCGTAGGTATTGATTTTCATGAGGATCCATTTGTATCACATGTAGGTAAAAAAGACACGGGTATGGTACTTGTGCCAGGTATGACAATTACAATTGAACCTATGATTAATATCGGCAGAGCGGGTGTGGCAATTGATCCATATAATGGTTGGACAATCTATACTGCCGATGGAAAAGATTCTGCCCAGTGGGAACATACGATTCTTATTACAGAAACAGGATATGAAATTTTAACCTATTAATGTATAGCAGACCCTATAGGCCTGCTTTTTCATTCCAATTGCGCTACAATATTTACAGGAGATTTAATTGAAAATGAATAACACAATTTACGTTACGGGACATAAGCACCCAGATAGCGATTCGATTTGTTCTGCAATTACATATGCAGACTTGCTGAACCGTATGGGGAATCCGGCGATTGCTTGTCGTCAAGGTCCTTTGAACGAAGAAACAAAATTTATATTAAAAAAATTCCATCAAGAAAATCCTCTGTTGTTAACAGATGGTAGAGCGATGTTATTGGATATTAATCTTGATTCACCAACTATTATCCATCGAGATGAGACTGTCCATCACGCATGGCATTTAATGTTACAAACACAGAACCGTTCTTTATTTGTAGTTGATGATAATGGTGATTTGTGTGGTATCTGTACGACTTCTAATCTTGCAAATGTAAGAATTTTCCCAGAAGCAAACATGGAAGCATTAGTATCTACTGCTACTTGCAAAAATATAGCTCGTACGATCGGTGGAAATATCATTTATGAGCCAAAAGAATTTCATACAAATGGAATTGCACATATTATTACATTAGAAAATATTGATCTTGTTCGTAGTTCAGCTATGTCTGGCGGTATCTCTATTTTGTCGTCTGGTTATGATAAGCACAAAATATTGATTGAGACAGGTACCAAATGTCTCATTATAACTTGTGGAATTCACGCAGCTGCATCTATTATTCAGTTAGCTAGACAATATAATTGTGCGGTCATTGAGACTCCACATAGTACAATGGATACAGCACGGGTCGTAAATGAGAGTTATAGTGTTGAGGAAGTTATGACTCCAGCAAATCGTATCATTTCTTTCTGTAATACAGAATATGTAGAAGATGTAGCCGCTAAGATGGGAAGTTCTCGTGTACGTTCTTATCCAGTTCTTAACGAAAAGGGCAAAATTGTAGGAGCTGTTTCGCGTTGGCATACAAGAAATTATAATCGTAAGAAATTTGCTTTAGTTGACCATAGTGCGAAGAATCAGACTATCAATCATATCGATAATACGGAAATTGTAGCTATTGTGGATCATCATCATATTGGTGATGTGCAGACGGATAAGCCAATTGAATATCGTAATCATCGCTGTGGCTGCACATGCACGATTATTTATGGTCTTTATAAAGAAAATGGTGTAGAGCCAGCTCCTGATATGTGTGGTTTAATGTTGAGTGCGATTGTCAGTGATACATTAAATCTGAAATCTGCCACAACCACACAAGAAGATGTAGATGCAGTACATGAACTGGCTGAGAAAGCTGGTATAACAGATGTGGCTGCATATGCACGTGAAATGCTTGGCGCTTCTGTCTCTTTATTTGATGCAACACCACATGAAATTCTATTCCGTGACCTCAAGACATATGAAATTGGTCGCTATCGCTTTGCGGTTGGTCAGACAAACTATTCACATATGGAAGATGTGCAGAAGATTTTACCGGTCTTCCGTGAGAATTTAGAGAAAGAACAGGCTGAGAATAAGCTGGATTTGATGGTGATGTTATTTACAGATGTAATGGGGAATGGTTCCTTATTTGTATTTTATGGTCCATTGTCTTATTTATTGTCAGATATTATTGCAACAAGATTCGATGAGCATTCTGGTTTTGATCCAAGTATTATCTCTCGTAAACAGCAGCTTATGCCTAAACTTTCAGAAATATTAAAGAGTATCTAATGAGTACAAATACAACATTAAGGGATTATGTGAAATGGAGAGGTGATCTTCCATTTTCAAAAGATCCATTCAATACTTTAGATGCAATGGTGTTATGTGAATTAGCATATGTGGATTATTCTGTCATTCATTTACAGAAGTGTAGAAGAATGACAGTTCACGATGCTGGAACAAAGATTTTAGATTCAGGGCTTTATGTCTTAAAGACATTAACAGGTGGACATCTTGATTTCTTTGAAGAAGTGGTACAGTCAGAACGCTTTGGTAATATTGTGATGCATGATTATGTAGATATCTTTCAAGAGGAAAAAGATGTTCAGTTCTCAGCTGTTACATTTGATATTGATTTTTTTAATTCTTTCATTGCTTATCGAGGAACCGATGATTCTTTGATTGGCTGGAAAGAAGATTTTATGATTTCTTTTACGAAAACAGAGTCTCAACGATTAGCTTTAGAATATGCAGAAAAGGTTATTAGACGAACGAGATATTATTATGCAGGAGGTCATTCAAAAGGTGGTAATTTAGTTCTTTATGCATGTGCAGGATTAAATTCGATAAAGCAGAAACACATCCGTCATATATATGTCTTAGACGCACCAGGCTTTTGCTCAGAAGTCTTTGATTTGTCTTTTCTTGATGGGATTCGAGATCGAGTTACAAAAATCATTCCTGAGTTCTGTGTCATTGGTAAAATATATGAACTGAATTTTGCGAATACGTCTATTGTGCAGAGTAGTTCAAAAGGTTTGAATGCCCATGATGCGTTAACTTGGCAGCTTGATGGAAGAAAATTGAAGACAGTAGAGAGTAATGCAAATGCTTCTTCATGGTTGAGTGATGTGCTGATGACTTGGAGTGAGAGTGCGGATCTGAAAGAAAGAGAAATTTTTATTAATGAATTTTTTGATGATCTTCAAGCTGGTGGTGCAAAGACGATACAAGATGTTACGAAGAAAAATGCAAATAAAGTATTGGATGCAATATCGCGTTCAAGTCATACTGCAAGGAGAATGGTATTGAATTTAGCAAAAGCTGCGTTGAATCAAACCAAAGAAAAAGAGGATTGAGCTAGCATGTGAGAGATATATGCTAGCTCTCTTTTGTGTTAAAATAAAGTATGGGAAAGAGTTTAAAAAATGATAAATATTACATTACTCGGAACGGGCGGTACGGTACCATTACCGAATCGTTGGTTAACATCTTTACTTGTCCGTTGGGAAGGACATGAGCTTTTAATAGATTGTGGAGAAGGAACACAAATAGCAATGAAGGAAAGAAATCTTCCATGTAAGCATATTGATACAATCCTTCTAACGCATTTTCATGCCGATCATACAGCTGGTTTACCAGGACTTTTACTTTCAATGGCAAAAGCCGATCGAACAGAGCCAATTACTATCATTGGGCCGAAGGGATTAGAAGATTTAATCAAAGGGGTTTACCTTATGGCTAGATATATTCCGTTTGAAGTGAAATATATTGAATTACAAGAGAAAGAGGAAACATTCTATTCGGCTTCTTTATGTATTCGTTCTTTTGGCTTAAAGCATTCTGTGCCATGTGTTGGCTATTGCATGGAATTAGAGCGTAAACGTCGTTTTGATAAAGAAAAGGCATTAGCAAATAATGTTCCGATGAAATTCTGGGGAAAACTTCAAAAGGGAATGGTGTTGGAAGAAGATGGGATGCAATACAATCCAGATATGGTTCTTGGGGAAGCAAGAAAAGGATTGAAAATTGTTTATGCTACGGATACACGTCCAACACTGTCACTGGAACAGTATGCTCAAGATGCGGATCTTTTGATTACAGAAGGAATGTATTGTGATCCTGAAAAAGGAGAAAAAGCGAAATTGAATCGTCATATGACGATGCAAGAAGCAGCACATTTAGCTGATATTGCAAATGTGAAAGAAATGTGGCTGACACATTATAGTCCTTCCGTAGTTGATCCAAAACAATATGAAGAAGAGTTACATGAAATATTTTTAAATACTGTTATTTCTCATGATGGCCAGAATGTAGAATTGTCTTTTTCGGATGAAGGAGCAATCGATGCTTCAGATAGTCATTAATCCGGCTGGCGCTTCGGGTCGTACGGTACAGGTTTGGAAAAAGTTAGAACCTATTTTTAAAGAGTCAGGAGAAGAATATAAAGTTTACTATTCTACATTCAATCATGGAATACGAAAAATTGTTGAAGAATTAACTTGTGAACCATGTGATCTTGTAATTATTGGTGGAGATGGAACTATGAATCTTGTTGTGAATGGGATTCAAGATTTTTCGCATACAAGAGTTGGGTTTATTTCGGTAGGCTCTGGAAATGATTTTAGCAGAGGGTTAGGATTATCTAAAAGTCCAGAAGAAAATGCTCGTATTATCTTATCTAGAAAATATTCACGTTTCGTGGATATTGGTGAAACGATATATTTGAATCGATTTGATGAATTAGAAAAGGAAAATGTAGAAAAAGATGGGTTTGTTCATCGACGTTTTCTAATTTCTAGTGGTATAGGATTTGATGCTGCTATTTGCCAAGGAGTACAGACTTCTCCTGCAAAAAAGAAATTGAACAAAATACATCTTGGTCGTTTGATTTATTTGGATATAGCTGCCCAAATTATTGCAAAAATTGAAACTTCAGACACTATTTTAAAAATAAATGGAGAAGAATTGCATTATGAAAACCTTTTAGCTATGGTAGCAATGAACGAACCATATGAAGGTGGAGGATTTCAATTTTGCCCTCATGCAGTAGATCATGATAGGAAGTTAAATGTCTGTATTGGAAATCATCTTTCTAAGTTTGATTTCTTTCGTATATTTCCATTTGCTTTAAAGGGAAAACATCTTCGTTTCGAAGGAGTGGAAGAGAAACAATGTCAAGAAATTGAAGTGAAGACGGACCGACCAATGTGGGTACATACAGATGGAGAGGTTACTTGTAAATCAACACATATTGCTGTTCATCTTTTAAATCAGAAGATGCAGATGTTGCAGTAAAAAGAATTACAAACAAGTTTATATACTACTGTTAGAAAAATAAAAAAACTTGAAGATTCGTGATGTGTACCCAATTTCCTAGACATGAATTTGTTGGATTATTAGCTATAACCTCTTGCTTTTGATTACATATGGATGTTTCTCTGTATTTTACAGGAGACATCCATTTTGTTTTGATTTGGATGCGATCGTTGTTGTAATAGTATATATATTCATCGATCGCTTTTGTGAATTCGGCAAAAGATTTATACGTTGATTCTAGACCATAGTACATCTCGTTCTTAAGGGTCCCGAAGAACGACTCCATGATAGAGTTATCATAACAGTTCCCTTTACGCGACATCGATTGTAGGATGCCTCTGTTCTTGAGCTTTTCTTGGTATAAGCGGTGCTGATATTGCCAGCCTTGATCAGAGTGGAATATCAGTCCTTTCAGATCGTCATATCGATTGAATGCTTTGTCAAGCATATCGATCACTTGTTCAAAATTAGGGTGCAGGGAATTCCATATCTTTTTTTATTAAATCTAAGATGTACGCAGATTTGCTAGGCTGATTGTCAAGGTGTTCAAGCATATCCGTGTCACTTTTAGGTACAAGGATAGTGACACGTCGGTAATTTTCTTTTGAAAAGTTGTTGATGTACTTGTACTGGTCAAATTCACCGCTTTTTTTTCTTGGCATTTTTTCTCCTTCCTATTGAAATAATTGAGAAGGGGCTGTATAATGAAATTGAAATTTTTATTTTTTGTTGGTGTTAACTATTTTCGGTATGATGTTTATCAACCCGATTACAATTACCACCTTTTTTACTTTTGGACGCTCCTTTTTGGACGCTCCTTTTTTCGCTTTCCTGTTGAAATAATTTTAGAAGGGCTGTATACAAAGTTAGTACTTATTTGGTTGTGTTACTATCGTGTTTCATTGGCGTGATAACGATAGAAACGTGACCTTTTTTGATTTTTACCTTTAACCATTTAGATTCCCATTTTGGGAATCAGCTATAACGGTGGAGTGTTTACTAAACACCCCCTTTTTCAAAGTTCTGTCAGGTCTATACCGATAATGAAGTGAGTCGGTGAAACGCCGACTCAGGTCGATACGTTCCTCAGATAAAAATTTTCTGTAGTGGCTATATAATACCATCGTGAATTGCGACTATATTCCCATTTTGGGAGCGTGTTCCTATTCATGAACATAAAAAACAGAAATTGCCCACAAATTGCCCACATTTTTAACATTTACAACTCATGAAGCAAAACAAAAACCCTTAGTGAATCCGCATAACTAAGGGCTTTTTTAATGGTGTGCTCGACGGGAATCGAACCCGCAACCTCTAGCTTCGGAGGCTAACACTCTATCCAGTTGAGCTACGAGCACGGTATAACAGATTTATTTTACCATTCATGGTATAATTTTTCTATGATAAATGATATTAGAAATATACGTTTGATAGCAGTAGATATTGATAATACGATTATTCCTTCTGGAAGGATGGAAATCAGTTCTCGTTTGAGAATGGATTTTCATAAGGCTATGGAAAATGGAATTCGCATTTTAGTCAATACAGGAAGACATTATACTTTTTTACAGCCTTCCTTATTCGATGATCTACCCATGGATTTCATTGGGACAATCAATGGAGCATGTGTGAATCGCAGAGATGGAACGGTTGTTGAAAAACATGAAATGTCGAAAGAGAACATGGATACATTGACAGAGCTGTGTGTACAGTATGGCGTTGGATTGGGATTTAAGTTTGTTGATCATATCGTTACATATGCAAATCATGAGAAGTTCGTAGAAGGGTATGTACAGAAGGGAACTCCATGGGAGAATGCTGTAATTGATGGCACAAAATATCGGAATTATCATGAGGAACATGGTTATCCTCTTGGAACGTTTATTATTGGAGAGGAAGATATTATCAAACCATTTGTTACAAAGATGACAGATCTGCAGTTTGCATGGTCTTTTCGTCATGGATTTGACGTTTTTTTAAAAAGTGTAAATAAAGCAACATCGGTAGAATGTGTACTAAAAGAATATGGTCTGACATGGGAAAATATTATTGCATTTGGTGATGCTGGTAATGATATCGCTTTTATTGAAAAAGCAGGTATTGGTGTCGCAATGGGAAATGCGAAAGATCATGTACAGGATTATGCAGATTTGATTGCCCCAGACTGTAAAGAGGATGGAGTAGCTTGTATTCTAGAAAAACTTGGTATTGTATAGGTATCTTTAAGAGGATAAAGCGTATAAAAAGGCATATTATATACCAGAACAGATAGACGGAAAGAGGGGTTATCTGATAGTTGTTTTGGTAGGAGTAATATGAATTTTTGAAAGACTGTTTGTAATGAATCCCGCATTACGGATAAAAGGTAAACAGATTATAGACTTTATTTCTTGTTTGACAAGGAGTCAAGTCTTTTACTGTATGTATTTATTGTTGTTATATTGATATGGAGTTAAACTTTTACTACAGATCTAGAAATGGCGATAGTGATATGTTATCTTGAATATTTCTATATCTTCTATTTGTGGAAAAGGGTAATTTTTTTTGATTAGTAATTTGTCAAATTAAGTGCAACATCTAATGTGAGTTTATAATTTCGTTT
>CAUWDF010000032.1:0-18104 GCA_963557245.1 uncultured Bulleidia sp. | reverse complement strand
GCATCTGAATAAGATGCAGTAATAATGTTAAATATCAACGATACAGCACACTAGGGAGGGAATTATGTTTCAAAGTAAGGAAGAGTTTAAAGAGGAGTTCAAGAAAAGACTTGTCGAAACGTATGGATGTGAAGTAGAAGAGACACATCCAACGGAGAAATACATGGTACTTGCAGGTATGGCAAGAGATTATGCAAATGTCCATTGGTGTCATACAAAAGCGGAAGTTAAGAAACAGGAAGCAAAACAGGTATACTATTTTTCTATTGAATTCTTATTAGGAAGAATGTTAACAAGTAATCTAAAGAATCTTGGTATCTATGACATTGTGAAGGATGGTCTAGAAGATATGGGAATCTCTTATGATTCTCTTGCAAAATTAGAATTGGATCCGGGACTAGGAAATGGTGGCCTAGGCCGCTTAGCTGCTTGTTTTATGGATTCGGGAGCTTCTTTGAACTATCCGTTGAATGGAAATTGTATTCGTTATCGTTCAGGTCTTTTTGAACAGCGTATCAATGAGGCCGGCGAGCAGGTCGAATTGCCAGATTTCTGGATGCGTTATGGAACCCCTTGGGAGATTCGTAAGCCAAAGCATGCGGTAGAAGTTCGCTTCTATGGACATATCGACACATGGTTCGATGAAGCCGGTGATATGCACTTCAATCATTGTGATGCGACAAAAGTAATGGCAGTACCATATGATATGGCCCTTATTGGAGCGGATACATGTATGACCAATACATTACGTCTTTGGAGTGCGGAACCATCCGAATATCCATCTTATATGTCGGAAAGAGAATATCTGAACTTAGTAGATGATATTTGCTTGAAGTTATATCCGGATGATTCGACAGAAAAAGGAAAATATCAGAGATTGATGCAAGAATATTTCTTTGTGTCAGCGGGTATCCATTCCATTGTGGAAACACATTTAAAACAATATGAGACATTAGATAACTTAGGGGAAAAGACCGCAATCCAGTTGAATGATACACATCCTGTCTTTGCGATTCCAGAGTTAATGCGTGTCTTAATGGATGATCATGGTTATTCTTGGAAGAAAGCTTGGCAGATTACAAAACAGACAATTGCCTATACGAACCATACCGTTATGAGTGAAGCGTTGGAAAAGTGGCCGGTTGAATATGTAAGGAATCTCTTACCACGTATTATGATGATTATTGAAGAAATCGATCGTCGTGCAGTGAATGATGTGGTATCAATTTGCCATGGGGATTCGAGTCTTGCGGAGAGAGTACGTATCATTCAAGGGGGACAGGTTCATATGGCCCATCTTGCGATGATTGGTTCCCATTGTATGAATGGTGTTGCCAAGATTCATTCGGAGATTCTGAAAGAAGATGTCTTCCATGATTTCTATCAACTCAAACCAGAGATGTTTCAAAATAAGACAAATGGTATTACACCACGTCGTTGGATGATGTATTGTAATCCAGAGTTGCGTCAGTTATTAGATGGAACAATCGGTACATCCTATCGTTCGGATTATCAAGATTTTGAAGAGCTCATGAAGTATGTGAATGATTCAAAAATTCAAGAGCAGTTCTTAGAGACAAAGCAAAAAAGAAAACAAATTTTAGCTGATTATATTCAGGAAAAGACAGGTATTGAAGTAGATCCGACATCTATTTTTGATACCCAAGCAAAACGCCTTCATGCATATAAGAGACAGTTATTGAATATCTTACAAGTGATTTATCGTTATCAACGCATTAAGTCTGATCCGAATTATACAATGTATCCACATACTTATATCTTTGCAGCCAAGGCAGCAGGTAGTTATGTTTTTGCAAAAAAAGTTATTAAGTTAATTAACTGCGTTGCTAAGGTTGTCAATCAAGATCCCGATGTACGTGGTATGTTGAAAGTCGTTTTCTTACCAAACTATAATGTTTCTATGGCAGAGGTCTTAGTTCCAGGTACAGATGTATCCGAACAGATTTCAACAGCAGGGAAAGAAGCATCTGGCACAGGTAATATGAAGTTTATGATGAATGGGGCAATTACAATCGGAACATTAGATGGTGCCAATGTTGAAATTGATAATCTAGTTGGTCGTGAAAATGATGTGATTTTTGGTCATACAGTCGAAGAACTGAATGAGATGAAGTATCATTATAACAGTCGTGATTATTTTGAGCAGGATGAACGTCTGAAGCGTGCTATGTTATCTTTGATAGATGGTACATGGACAGGAAATCCAGATGATTTCCGTCTTATATTTAGTGAAATATCCACAAAGAATGATGAATTCTTTGTGTTAGCAGATTTTGCGGCATATATTGAAGCACAGGAAAAAATAGAACAGCTCTATCAGGATCGCCATAACTGGGCTAAAATGTGCTTGGTCAATATTGCGAAGAGTGGATACTTCTCAAGTGACCGTACAATTAAAGAATATGCAGAGGAAATCTGGGGTATTGAACCATTAAAGTTTTAATCCATTAGCACCCTAGAAAGGGTGCTTTTTCTGTGAGGTAGAAGGAGATTTGTTTATGCCGGTAATGCGCGCATATTTAGATGATTTTGGAAAAGTGACCATGTGGGTCAATAAATATTTTTATGGTGGGAAGATCGATACATTCTGGTTGATTGCGGATAAAGGATATACGCAGGCACTTGCAATCATGGGTGTAGAGGAACATGAAGATAAGATTAAGTATCAGCTTTCTTGTCCTAAGGATATTGTATTTGGAAGAGATTATAAGATTCGAGATTGTCATGGGATGATCGTACCTTTGGAATTCCGTTTGATTGTTAAGAAGGACCTGTTCCATAAAATGTTTACATACGATGGAGAGGATCTTGGAGCAATCTATCACCCTATGCATACGGATTTTGCTTTGTGGGCTCCTACGGCTGTTTCGGTCGTGCTATCTTTGAAAATGGGAAATAAACGCTATTCTTATACAATGACACGTACGGAACGTGGTGTATGGAGAATGAGTGTTTATGGGGATTTGAGTGGAGCTACTTATGTCTATTATGTAGAAAGAAATGGACAGGTTGTAAGATCCTTAGATCCTTATGCGCTTAGTTCGACAGGAAATGGTTGGGAAAGTGCAGTTATTGATCTTGCAAAAGTGAAGTCGGTACCGACCGTACGTCCAAAAACTCCATATTGTTGCGGGGTCGATGCGATTTTGTATGAAATGAGTGTTCGTGATATGACTTCCTTACCAGAAGCAGGTACTTCTACACATGGAAAGTATCTCTCTTTGACCGAAAGTGGTACGCATTTCCGTGATTTTCCAACAGGAATGGATTATATCCAGTCCCTTGGTATTACCCATGTGCAACTGATGCCCGTATTGGACTTTACAACTGTCGATGAGTTCCATCCAGAATTGAACTATAACTGGGGCTATGATCCGGCCCAATATCTGACATTGGAAGGTAGTTATGCAAGTGATCCAGATGATCCATATTGTCGCATGAAAGAATTACGCAAATTAGTCAGTGCATTTCATGAAAGGGATATTCGTGTCAATCTCGATGTTGTATTCAATCATATGTATGATGTGGATTCTTGTGCTTTCCAGACAGCTGTTCCATATTACTATTTTCGTTATGGGAAAGAAGGACATTTGTCAAATGGATCCTATTGTGGAAATGATTTTGCGTCGGAGATGCCAATGGCAAGAAAATATCTTGTTCATGTCATCGATATGTTGATGCGTCTTTATGATGTAGATGGTTTTCGTTTTGATTTGATGGGAATATTAGATGTCGATACGATGAATGCAATCTATCGTAGAGCTTCTTCGATTAAGAAAGACGCCATGATTTATGGTGAAGGTTGGGACATGCCAACAACTCTAGATGGGAAGAAGAAAGCAAGTATTATGAATCAGAATGTCATGCCACATATTGGACATTTTAATGATTATTTCCGCGATGTTATAAAAGGAAAGATAAGTGATGATGCGAAGTATGCACGAGGATATGCAACAGGGGATATAGGACAAGGATTCTCTATGTTGAGTGCGCTTGCGGGAAATGTTATGGGAGAACCACTATTCCGTCGTTTTGAAGAACCGGATCAGACTATTAACAATATTGAGACACATGATAATAGTACAGTATGGGATAAGATGCATGCCTGTTGTGGAAATGAAGAGAGAGCGACGAGATATATGCGTCATAAGATGATGATCTTATCGGTTCTTGTTTCACAAGGAATTCCATTTTTGCATGCTGGGTTAGAATTTTGTGCGACAAAATCCGATAATTCGAATTCTTATAATGCAGGGGATGTCGTAAATGGCATCGATTGGCAAAGAGCGTATTATAACCGTCATATGATTGAATATACAAAGAAGTGTATTCGTTTACGTAAAAAATATCCGGAATTCCGCCTACATACAACGAAAGAAATTTATGATAGACTGCTTTTATCGTCACGTGATGATGGAACCGTTTCCTATACGATTCGTTCGAAAGATGGTTCTTGTGGCTATTCAAAAATATTAGTATTGATCAATCCGACCGATACCGATAAATGTTATGACTGTGAAGATGGTTGGACAGTCATATTTGATGAAAATGGAGATGCGATCGATGGAACAATTGATCGTATGTTTCTTCCGTCAAAAACAATGATTATTTTTAAGAGGTAAGTAAAATGGGTCTATTTGATATATTTAACAGCGAAAAGAAGCAGTACCGTGATGCAGAAAAGATGACACAGAAGATTCTATCTTTGGAATCGAAGTACGCAGCTATGTCGGATGAAGAATTAAAAGGATGTACCAATACATTCAAGGAAAAATTAACAAATGGAATGACTTTAGAGAAACTATTACCAGATGCGTATGCAGCTGCAAGAGAAGCGGCAAAAAGAGTGATTGGGTTATTTCCATATCCGGTACAGTTAACAGGTGGTGTTCTTTTGAATGATGGTGATATTGCGGAGATGCGTACTGGTGAAGGTAAGACGTTGACAGCAGTTATGCCTATTTATTTGAATGCATTAGAAGGAAAAGGGGCTCATGTTGTTACGGTCAATGAATATTTGGCGGAACGTGATGCTAAGTGGATGGGCGATATCTATCGTTTTTTGGGCCTTTCAGTTGGATGTAATTTGCATTCTTTGACTGCGAAGCAAAAAAGAGAAGCGTATGCATGTGATATCACATATACAACAAACTCAGAATTGGGTTTTGACTATTTACGTGACAATATGGTCATGGATCTTGCAAGTCGTGTACAGCGTGGTCTGCACTATGCTGTTATTGATGAAGTTGACTCTGTTTTAATTGATGAAGCACGTACTCCATTGATCATTTCAGGAGCTGGTCCAGCTTTATCGGATCAATACTTAAAAGCAGACGCGTTTGCGAAAAGTTGTCGTATTGATGAAGATGTTGAAATCTCTGTGGAAGATAATACGGTAAGTCTTACGGATAAAGGAATTGCAAAAGCAGAAAAAGCATTTGGTGTAGAAAATATCTATGCGATGGGAAATGCGGAACTGATTCACTATATTCAGAATGCATTACGTGCCAACTTTATTATGAAAAAAGATGTGGAATATGTGGTTGGAGAGGATGAGATCATCTTAGTGGATCAGTTCACTGGTCGTAAGATGGAAGGTCGTGAGTTCTCTGATGGTCTGCATCAGGCATTACAGGCGAAAGAACAAGTTGGCATTAAAGCAGAGACACAGACACTTGCGACAATTACTTATCAGAACTTTTTCCGTCTTTATGACAAATTATCTGGTATGACCGGTACCGCAAAGACAGAAGAAGATGAATTTTTAAATACATATAATATGCGTGTCTTCTCCATTCCAACCAATCGTCCGATTGCACGTGTGGATGAGGAAGATGCGGTATTTAAAAATCGTCATGAAAAATATGAAGCAATCATTCGAGATGCGATTGAAATTCATAAGACAGGTAGACCGGTCTTAATTGGTACGGTCTCTGTCAACGTCAATGAAATTTTATCGGAAATGTTAAAAAAAGCAGGGATTCCACATGAAGTCCTGAATGCGAAAAATGATGAAGATGAAGCAGGTATCATTGCGCGTGCAGGTCAAAAGAATGCCGTGACAGTTGCAACAAATATGGCAGGTAGAGGTACCGATATTAAGCTTGGAGAAGGTGTTGCAGAATTGGGCGGACTTGTCGTACTTGGTAGTGAACGTCATGAATCGCAGCGTATCGATAATCAGTTACGTGGTCGTTCTGGCCGTCAAGGGGATCCAGGTATGTCTCGCTTTTATGTTTCTATGGAAGATGATCTGATGGAAAGATATGCAACAGAAGAATCGAAAGAAGTCATGGAGGCTTTCTGTAAAGGTAAAAAGAATGTCGCTCAGATTCGAGTGATTATCAATAAGACACAGGATCGTGCGACAGGTCTCCATTTTGATTCTCGTAAGACAACATTGGAATATGATAATGTTCTCATGCAACAAAGAGAAGTTATCTATGGGCAGAGAGATAAGTGCCTAGAAATGGAAGATATTCGTGAACTTGTGGAAGCTTTGATTCGTCAGAATACAGAAGCGATGTTTCAGAAATGTACAGAAAATCCTGGAAATAAAGAGAGAATCCATAAGGAATATATGCAAGCAATGCATTGTCCAGAAGAATATGATAGTGACATTCCAGAAGTGATTAATGCGAATGTTTTAAAGAACTATGATGAAGCATGGGATGTTTTTGAACCAATCTATCGTCAGAAGATGGAAAAATATGTTTTCTTACGTACATTGGATCAGGAATGGATTCGTCATGTGGATTATATGGAGCATTTGAAGACAAGTATCCGTCTTCGTGGTTATGCCCAGAAGAAGCCAGAAGATGCTTATCGTGAGGAAGGGTATATTCGTTTCAATAATATGATGGCAAATATTTCAGAACAGGCTATTCAGAATATGATGAACCAAACATTTGCTTTAAGAGATGAATTAGCAAAACAGCTGGCCAAACAAGAAGAAACAAGTGAAGAAGAATAAAGAGGAGGATCGCTATGAAGAAGAAAGGGAAGATTGTAAGTAATCTGATCCTGGCGCTGTTTTTAGCGTTATCGATCGTACCAGTTAGAGCAGAAGAAAATTTTGATACTTTCCTAGATGATCTTTTTAAAGAATATCTAGAAGAAGATTACATGACGGCTCATTTCTATGTGAAGGATTTTTCTGCCGCAGGAATTGAGACTCCGGAACTTTCTTTGGGTGAGAACTCCTGGGAACAATATGCAGAGGATGCAGAAGAGTGTCAAGAAGACTTGGAACAATTAAAGTCTTATGATTATAATTCTCTTTCTAAGAAACAACAGACAGACTATGACAGTGTGAAGTTCTGGTTAGAGAATAGAATTGCATTAAATAAATATCCTGAATTTGATTTTGCATTCCAAGCTGGAAATGGGATTGTTGATGCGTTAAATACGAACTTTACAGAGTTTAAGTTCTATACAAAAGAGAACTTTGATGAGTATTTGACAGTTCTTTCTTCGACGCCAGATTATTTAAAAGACTGCATGAAAGTCACGAAGAAGCAGGCGGAAGAAGGATATTTTTTGACCGATGCGCAACTCAGAGATACCGATGCACAATTAGATAAATTTTTAGAAAAGAAAGAAGATAATCCATTAATTACAACTTTCAATCAACGTATAGATGCGTTTGAAGGAATCGATCCTTCTGAAAAAGAAACTTATAAACAGAAAAATCAAGACATTGTATTAAATTCTTATATACCAGCTGTGGAAAAGACAAAGAAAGAACTGGATGCATTAGCTGGTTCTCGTAAAGGTGGTTATGCGATTGCGGACTTAAAAAATGGGAAAGACTATTATGCGGCAATGGCACGTTCACAGACTGGTCTTGATTGTAGTGTCCAGGAGATGGTGGATGTATGTACGGATTTTTTGAAGAAATCAATGCCTGCATATAGTCAATTGTTGCAAGCGCAAGATCGCTCTTTTATGGATGAGACAATTCCAGAAAAGACACCAGAAGAGATTTTGGCATATCTCCAAGAGCATATGGACAGTCTTCCAGAAGGTCCAGAAGTCAATTATTTGGTAGATTATCTTGATCCAAGTATTGCGAATGATTCTGTTGTTGCGTATTATATGCAACCTCCTTTGGATGATATTACGGATAATGTGATTCGCATTAATGGTAGTAATGTAGATGATACGGTCTCCTTATATGAGACATTGGCACATGAAGGTTTCCCAGGTCATTTATTTCAGACAACATGGTATCTAAATGAAAATCCTTCTCCGATTCGTAAAGTTACTTCACAAATTGGTTATACAGAAGGTTGGGCGATGTATGCGGAAGTATTAGCTTATAATACTTCTGAATTATCCGATGCTGCAAAGCAGTTCCATATTTTAGATACAACAATCAATTATGTCTTAAATGCAGTAGCGGATCTTTGTGTGAATGGACTTGGTTGGAATATTTCGAAATTAGGATCTTACTTTGATTCATTAGGAATCAATGGGGATGGTCTTGCGGCAAATTTATATGATTTTGTTACATTGAATCCAGGCATGTTACTGCCATATGGAGTTGGTATTTCGGAATTTATGTTGATGCGTCAGAAAGCTGAAGCCATTCAAAAAGATTCTTTTGATTTAAAACAATTCAATACAGTCTTATTAGAGGGTGGTGCACGTCCTTTTGCAAATGTGGAAAAGGATGTCAATAGCTACCTTGGTCTACAGGAAGGAACTTCTTTTGTGGATCGTTTGCATACAAATCAAGGGAAAGAAGAGTCTGCTCGTCCTGTGCAGAATCCAAAAGAGTACGGTTATTGGATTGCAGGTGGTGTATTTATGTGTTTAGCAGGAGTTGGCTATTTAGGCTTACGTTGGATTAAGAAAAGGGTATAAGGAATATGCAACATAATGATTGGTGGCCATGGCTACAGACAGAGTGGAAAGAACCTTACTTTCAAGCATTAGCGAAAAAAATCCATAGTTTCTATGAGACAAAAGAAATTTATCCGCCAAAGCAACAAGTATTTAGTGCATTTGAAAATTGTGCTTATAAAGATATTAAAGTTGTCATCTTAGGACAGGATCCATACCACGAACCAGGACAGGCACATGGAATGTGTTTCTCAGTGAATCCAGGGGTAAAGATACCACCTTCTCTTTTAAATATTTATAAAGAGCTACACCAGGAATTAGGCTGTTATATTCCGAATCAAGGTTATTTAATGCCATGGGCAAAACAAGGAGTATTCCTATTGAATACAGTCATGACGGTAGAAAGAGGTCATGCAAATTCCCATGCGGGTATTGGTTGGGAGACCTTTACCGATCACGTGATTCAAAAAATTAATACAAAAGAAGAACCAGTCGTCTTCTTACTTTGGGGAAGAAATGCCCGTAATAAAGCAATGATGATCGATCGTTCGAAGCATCTAGTATTAGAAGCAGCCCATCCTTCTCCATTGAGTGCATATAATGGGTTCTTTGGATGTGGGCATTTTATAAAAACAAATGCATTTTTAAAGGAGCGGAATCTGACCCCGATTGATTGGCAGATTCCGAATGATAATGGATCGAACAATATATAATGAACAATGGGTCATGGCTAGGAGAAATCCAAATCATGGCCTTTTGCCTTTGCGTAGAGTCCTGTCGAAGATTGACAATCCACAGGACCATATTCCTGTCGTACATATCGCTGGTACGAATGGCAAAGGTTCTGTTAGTAATGATATCAGCGAAATTTTACAAGCATCGGGACGGAAAGTAGGATTATTTACGTCACCTCATATTGCGATTCATCGGGATCGTATGCGCATTCAGGGTAGATGTATCTCACAAGAGCAGTACCTTGTTTATCTAGAACAGTTTCTTCCTTCTATTTTGGAAGAAAATTTAGGTATGTTCGAGATTACATTCTTGATCGCAATGCAATGGTTCTATGATCAGAAAATAGATATCGCGATTGTGGAATGTGGGTTGGGAGGAAGACTCGATAGCACCAATGTGATTGCTTCTCCTGTTTTGACAGTTCTTACGACAATTGGGAAAGACCATACGGCAATATTAGGCGAACGCTATGAACAGATTGCCTTCGAAAAAGCGGGAATCATGCGTCCATATACGACATGTATTGTAGGCAAAGTACCTGAAAAAGCACGTAAGATCATCCAAAAACATGGAGAACGTCTACACTCGCCAATACAATATGTGGAAAACTATCGTAATACAGGTAAAGGAATCTTCATATGGGAGGGCGATACCTATTCATTATCTATGGAAGCCGAATATCAGAAACAAAATGCGATAGTAGCTCTTGCGGCTGTCCGTTATCTTGGGGTTGATATTCATTCGACGATTACGAAGAATGCCCTCGCAATGGCACAGTGGGCAGGGCGTTTTGAAAAGATGAGGGATCATCCTGCTATCTATATCGATGGAGCACACAATGAAGCGGGTATGAAAGCTTTGTTACAAAATTATGAATCTTTGTCTCATCCGATTATTAGTGTCTTTTCGGCTCTTCGAGATAAACCAGGAAGAAAGATGGCAGGGATGTTGAAAGAGAAGAGTGATGTGTTGATTGTGACTTCCTTTGAATCTTCTCGTTCTGATACAATTGAGGATCTTACCATACAAGGAGCGATGCCCATTGAGCAGTGGCAAGAAGCGGTCGAAATAGCGATTCGAAAGGCTGAAAAATGCGGTACCGTTGTAATTACAGGCTCTTTGTATTTTATTTCCGAAGCAAGAAAATACTTTACAAAAAAATGATCAGGAATTTCCTTGAATTACATAACAATTATTTATACAAATGCTATAATGGAATCAGATACAAAACATTTTATGGAGGCATATAATGAGAGCTAATAGCATGGCAGCGATGATTCTCGCGGGAGGCAGAGGAAGCCGTCTTCACGAGCTTACAAAGAAAGTCGCTAAGCCAGCCGTTCATTTTGGCGGCAAATATCGTATTATTGATTTTCCTTTAAGTAATTGTGCGAATTCAGGTATTTCAACCGTTGGTGTATTGACGCAGTATGAATCTGTTCTTTTGAACGCATATGTCGCAAAAGATCAGTTCTGGGGTTTGGATACAAATGATGGTGGTGTCTATGTATTGACACCAAGAGAAAGAGATCAGAAAGGGCTAGATGTTTATCGTGGCACAGCGGATGCTATAACACAGAACATTGATTTCTTAGATAGTATTGATCCAGAATATGTACTGATTCTTTCGGGTGACCATATTTATAAGATGAATTATGATAAGATGCTTGCTTATCATCAAATGAAACAGGCAGACGCAACGATTGCAGTATTGCAGGTACCACTGAGTGAAGCTTCGCGTTTTGGTATTATGAACTGTGATGCGGATGATATGGTCGAAGAGTTTGAAGAAAAACCAGCTGAACCAAAATCCAATCTTGCATCTATGGGTATCTATATCTTTACGTATAAGACGTTACGTAAGTATCTTCTTGCGGATGATAAAAATCCAAATTCGAATCATGACTTTGGTAAAGACATTATTCCAGCTTACTTGAATGATAAGAAAAGATTAGCTGCTTATCGCTTTAAAGGTTATTGGAAGGATGTAGGTACTGTAGATTCTCTTTGGGAATCGAATATGGATTTATTAAAAGAAGGAAATACCTTAGACTTAGCAGATCCTACTTGGAAAATCTATACAGAGGATGTCAATGCATTGCCTCAATTCATTGGAGAAGATGCAAAGATTGAAAATGCATATATTACACAAGGAGCGATTGTATTAGGCGAAGTTCGCAATTCTGTTATTGGTACGGGTTGTGAAATTGGTAAGGGTGCGAAAGTTATCGACTCTGTTATTCAGCCAGGTGCAAAAATCGGTGAAGGTGCAAAAGTTACAAGATGTATCGTAGCGGATGATGTAGAAGTAGCGCCAGGTGAAGTATTAGGAAGCGCGAAGAGTGAACATATCGAACTTGTTGCGCACAAATATGCGGAGTAAGGGGGAGAGACGATCATGAAAGCATTAGGTATCATTTCATTTGAAAATAGCACTTCCAATATCAGTGGACTGGAAGATTATAGACCTGTCCCAGCAATTGCCTTTTTAGGAAGATATCGTATTATTGACTTTATTCTTTCTAACTATACAAATTCTGGTATTGATAATGTTCAGGTTTATTGTAAAGAAAAGCCAAGAAATCTTTTTGAACATTTAGGCTCTGGTACACATTACAATATCAACTCGAAACGTGGAAAATTAAGAATCTTATATGGGGAAAAGACATTCTCTTCACCTATTTATAATCATGATGCAGCGAACTATAAACTCAATATGCAATATATTGAAGAAGATTCCAATCCATATGTCATTGTTGCACCAAGTTATTTTATCTATAGTATCGATTTTTCGGCTGTCTTACAGAAACATATTGAGTCTGAGGCAGATATAACTTGCTTATATACAAATACAAGTGAAGGTAAGAAGAGATATTTAGGATGCGATACAATTGAATTAGATAATGGTAGAATTGTAAGCTTTGATAAAAACAGAGGTAAGAAAAAGAATATTTCTGTATCCATGGAAGCATATGTCATGTCTAAGAAGCTATTTATTGATCTTGTAAATAAAGCATGTGAGACATCTTCTCTCTATTGGCTACAGGATATGATGGCAGACTCTTTAGAAGAATTAAATGTGCGTGGCTATCAGGTTGATGGATATGTTGGTTGTGTCAATTCCTTATCCGAATATTTCCGCATTAATATGGAACTAAGAGACCGTAATGTTGCAAAGAAACTGTTTAAACCGGGATGGCCAATTTATACACAGACAAATGACTCATCTCCTACAACATATACAGAAGATTCGAATGTTAAGGCTTGTGTTGTGGCAAATGGATGTCGCATTGAAGGTAAGGTCGTAGATTCAGTAATCAGCCGTAATGTTACAATCCGTAAAGGGGCTGTTGTAAAAGATTCTATTATTTTACCGGGAGCCTATATTGGTGAGAATGCTAAGTTGGATCATGTAGTGGTAGATAAATATGCAATCATTCATCATGTGAAAGAATTAAAAGGTACGAATGAAGAACCAGTCTATGTAAAGAGAAGGGACCGTATTTAAGGAGATTACTATGGGAAGATCAATACTTTTTGTGGCAGGAGAAGGTCTGCCATTCATTAAAACAGGTGGTCTTGCGGACGTGATTGGTTCCTTGCCAAAAGCATTAGCAAAACGTGGCCATGATGTACGTGTTGTATTACCTCTCTATAAAAAAATTATTGAAAAACATTATGATGAATTGACACGTTTGGGTACAATTCAGGTCCGTTCTGGATGGATTGATCAGCCAGCTACGTACTATTCGGCAGAAGTAGATGGAGTTATCTATTACTTCATTGAACATCAGGGCTATTTTGAAAGAGATGGTCTATATGGATATGAAGATGATGGAGAACGTTTTGCCTTCTTCCAAAGAGCTGTATTGGATATGATCTATTTCATTGATTGGTGGCCAAATATTATCCATTCCAATGATTGGCAAACAGGTATGATTCCGTTAATGTGCCATGCTTGTTACGCCGATGACTATCGTTATCAGAATATCAAGCATGTTTATACGATTCATAATATGGCTTTCCAAGGAAACTTTGGAGTGGATATGTTACCAAGTTGCTTAGGATTAGACTATTGTTATTTTGATGATGGATCTATTAAATTTGATACAGGTATTTCCTTTATGAAGGCTGGTATTGTTTATGCGGATAAGATTACAACGGTATCGCCGACCTATTCGAATGAGATTTTGACAGAGACTTATGGTGAAAGAATGGATGCGATTCTTCGTTATCGTAGAGGAGATTTATGGGGCATTGTCAATGGTATTGATACCGTGGAATGGAATCCAAAAAACGATAAGAGACTAGCTAAGAATTATGATGTAAAGAGCTGGATGGCTGGTAAGAAAGCAAATAAAGCTGCTTTACAGAAAGAATTAGGTCTTGAAGTAGATGAGAAAAAGCCTTTGATTGGTCTTGTATCTCGTCTTACGAATCAGAAGGGCGTTTACATGATTACAGATCGTATCCGTGAGATTATGGGGATGGATGTTCAGTTTGCGGTTCTTGGAACTGGAGAAGCCAATGCTGAGAATGCTTTTAAGTGGATGGAGTCAGAATATCCTGGAAAAGCAGTCTACTATTGTGGATACAATGAAGACCTTGCACATAAAGTATATGCTGGTTGTGATATCTTCTTAATGCCATCACTGTATGAACCTTGCGGAATTGGACAATTGATTGCGATGCACTATGGTTCACTTCCTCTTGTTCGTGAAACGGGTGGTCTAAAAGATACAGTACAGCCATATAATCAATATACTGGAGAAGGAAATGGCTTTAGTTTCTGGGCTGCGAATCCAGATGATATGATTTATACACTCCGTTATGCAGTAGAACAGTACTATAACAATCGTCCAGGTTGGAAAGGTCTTGTTAAGAATGCTATGGAGACAGATGTCAGTTGGGAACAGAGTGCAGGTATCTACGAAGAACTGTACTATCAAATCTGCAATTGGCCAGATGAATAAACTGGAAAGTGAATCGTATATCGATTCACTTTTTGTCTTATAGAAGGATAATTTGAGGAAGAGAAGAAAGAGGTGTAGACATTTTGCCTACTCTTGCTATACGAAAGAATCTATGGGAAAAACCAATACGGAAATAGAACAAAGGCTCGCCAAATAGACGAAAATACACGATTGGAAGAAATGAATCAGCAAATACGAATCCTGTTCAAAATATTCGACAACAGCCCAAAAAACAGCATAAAAATACATAGGAAAAGTTGTGAAAAAATCACAAATATAGTTTGAATTCAAATGTAAGAAAAAAATGTAAGAAAAAAATGTGTGAATAATTTGACAAAAACGTGAGGAAGTCTTTATCTATGATTCACGCAAGTGTTATAATTACAACAGCTATTAAGGAGGCTAGATATCAAAATGTCTAAGGTTACAGTTAAAGATCTGGATGTTAGAGGTAAGCACGTTATCGTTCGTGTAGACTTCAACGTTCCGCACAAGAATGGCATCATCACTGACGACAATCGTGTCAGAGCTGCACTGCCAACAATCAATTATCTTACAGAGAATGGAGCAAAGGTTTTACTTCTCTCCCATCTTGGAAAGATTAAGACAGAAGAAGATAAGGCAAAGAACGATATGTCTATCGTTGCTGACTGCCTTGCAAAGCTGCAGAATGCACCTGTTACATTCGTTAATGCAACAAGAGGTGCTGAACTCGAAGATGCAGTGAAGGTACAGGAAGATGGTTCCATCGTTCTGATGCAGAATACACGTTATGAAAAGGGTGAAACAAAGAACGACCCTGAACTTGGTAAGTATTGGGCTTCTTTAGGTGATCTGTTTGTTGAAGATGCATTCGGATCTGTACATAGAGCACATGCTTCTACAGTAGGTATTCCAAGTAACCTTCCTGCAGGATGTGCAGCTGTAGGTTTCCTTGTTGAAAAGGAATTGAATGTTTTAGGTGGAGCATTAAATGAACCACAGAGACCATTCGTTGCAATTCTTGGTGGTGCAAAGGTTTCTGATAAGATTGGTGTTATTGAAAACCTTCTCAAGATTGCAGATAAGGTTCTGATCGGTGGCGGTATGTCTTATACATTCTCCGCAGCTGTTGGTGGTAAGATTGGTGATTCCTTACTTGAAGCAGATAAGATGGATCTTGCTAAGGAGTTCTTGGCAAAGGGTGAAGGAAAGTTATTCCTTCCTGTAGATACAGTTGAAGCAAATGCATTCGACAACGCTACAGAAATTAAGACTGTTAAGTCTGGTGAAATCGATGATGGATTCCAGGGTCTTGATATTGGTCCTGAAACAGTAGCATTATTTCAAAAGGAACTGGAAGGTGCGAAGACAGTATTCTGGAATGGACCTATGGGTGTATTCGAGAAGCCTGAATATGCAAAGGGAACAGAAGCTATCTGTGAAACACTTGCTAAGCTCGATGGTGCGACAACAATCATCGGTGGTGGTGACTCTGCTTCTGCAGCTAAGAACCTTGGATTCGCTGATAAGTTCAGCCACATTTCTACAGGTGGTGGAGCATCTCTCGAATTCATGGAAGGAAAGGAGCTTCCGGGTGTAGCAATTATCCCGGAAAAATAATTGATCATGACAAGAAAGCCAATTATTTTCGGTAACTGGAAAATGAATAAGACTCCAAGCGAAGCAAAAGAATTCTTCGATGGCATCGCTGGATATGTAAATGGCACAGAAGCTGCTGAATATGGTATCGGTGCACCATATATCGATCTTGATATTGCTGTTAAGAACGCTGGTGCAATCAAAGTTGCTGCAGAAAACTGCAACGAAGTTGATTCCGGTGCATTCACAGGTGAAGTATCTGTACCAATGTTAAAAGAAATTGGTATCACATATTGCATCATTGGCCATTCTGAAAGAAGAGAATACTACGCTGAGACATCTGCTCATTGCGCAGCTAAGGCTAAGAGATTATTCGCTGCAGATATCACACCTATTCTTTGTGTAGGTGAGACAGAAGCTGACTACGATGCTGGTAAGACTGCAGAAGTAGTTAAGAATGAGTTAAAGGAATCTCTCGAAGGATTAACAGCTGACGAAGTATCTAGAATGGTTATTGCATATGAACCAATCTGGGCAATCGGCACAGGTAAGTCTGCAGACGTTGCTACAGCAGAAGCTTGCTGCAAACTTTGCAGAGACACAGTCAAGGAACTTTATGATGAAGCTACAGGTGAAGCTGTACGTATCCAGTATGGTGGATCTGTTAAGCCTAATAACATCAAAGAATATATGGTTTGTGAAGACATCGACGGTGCTCTCATCGGCGGTGCATCTTTGAAGGTTGATTCCTTCAAGGAATTAGTAGACGCTACTAAATAAGTTTTCATAGAGTATATTTACTCTTGAAATAAAAATAAGGTTATCAAATAGGAGGAAATATAAGATGCCTAATTTCGTAGATCCAATTGCTGAAGTACATGCACGTGAAGTACTCGATTCCCGTGGAAATCCTACAGTAGAATGTGAAATTACAACTGAGTCCGGTGCTTGGGGACGTGCTATCGTTCCATCTGGCGCTTCTACAGGTGAATCCGAAGCTCTTGAGCTCCGTGATGGTGATAAGAACAGATTCAACGGAAAGGGAACATTAAAAGCCGTTGAAAACATCAATGAAAAGATTGCTCCAAAAGTTTTAGGTCTGAACGTATTTGACCAGACACTCATCGATAAGACAATGATTGACCTCGATGGTGATCCATTCAAGAAGAACCTCGGTGCAAATGCTACTCTTGGTGTTTCCCTTGCTGCTGCTAGAGCTGCTGCTGATTCTTGTGGACTTCCACTCTACAAGTACATCGGTGGTACAAATGCAAAGGTTCTCCCAGTTCCAATGATGAACGTATTAAATGGTGGTAAGCATGCAGAATCCGCAGTTGACTGCCAGGAATATATGATTATGCCTGTAGGTGCTAAGTCCATTCATGAAGCAGTTCAGATGGGTGCTGAAACATTCCACGCTTTAAAGAAGGTTCTTCAGAAGTATGGATATAACACAGGTGTAGGTGATGAAGGTGGATACGCTCCAAACTCCATCGAAGGTGGTAACGGCCCACTCGAAACACTTCATAACGAAGGTCCTTTAGCCCTCATGAAGGAAGCAGTTGAAGCTGCAGGTTACAAACTCGGTACAGATATCGCATTTGCTATGGACCTCGCTTCTTCCGAATTCTATGAAGATGGTATGTACAACCTCCACAGATCTGGTGAAGGTAAGAAGACATCTGATGAGATGATTGATATGATTGCTGGTTGGGTTGAAAAGTACCCACTCATCTCCATCGAAGATGGTTTAGCAGAAAACGACTGGGATGGCTGGAAGAAGCTCACAGATCGTATTGGCGACAAGGTTCAGTTAGTTGGTGACGACCTCTTCGTTACAAACACAACATTCTTAAAGAAGGGTATTGAACTCGGTGTTGCTAACTCTATCCTGATCAAGGTTAACCAGATTGGTACATTAACAGAAACACTCGATGCTATCGAAAT
>CAUWDF010000031.1:0-18199 GCA_963557245.1 uncultured Bulleidia sp. | reverse complement strand
TTCATGGACTTTTATTTTTTATAAGTGTTGCACTTAAAATGATAATTCATCTAAACAAAAAGAAAAAAGTACTTCCGAAGAAGTACTTAGTTATGATCGAGAGGTTCTCCTTTGAAATCCAAGAGAATATTCGCAGAGGAATGATTCTGTAGGAGTTCATGGGCTCTCGTAAGAGCTTTACCATAGAGTTGTGGTACAGAAGCAGAAATTGTATCATGTGGCTCCCACGGAATCGTATATGATTTATGATCAAGATTGATAATTGGTCCTGCTTTTTTGTTATAGAGCATCATTGCTGTAAAAGTGTGGTTATGAATAAGATTTTCGGCATGATTTGCAAATGTATAGAAGTTTTTTCTTGGGCGAATGACCTTTGTCCATATACCAATTTCCTTAAATCCTTTGTAGAAGCGATTTAAAGAAATATCCAGATGAAGAATTTCTAAGAACATTTGACGGTACATCTTAGCTAATTTAAGACGATCATTGTCGGAAAGACATAAATAGTTCCATACATCATAATCTTGGATTATTCTACCACGTTGGTGTAGCATCCATACATCAATCTCTGCTTCCAGTCTTACATGTTCCTCGGATTCAGAACAGGAAAGTTTTTTTAGGTTCTCGGCTGTGACGCTATAGACAAGAGGATGCATGATAGAGTCCAGTGCATAATGACATAAATATCCTGCAAAATAGCTCATAAGATCTGCATCTCCCAGCGCATAACGTTCAAAGAAATCAATTACTTCACGAACATGTTCTTCATGCATCTGATTACCATATTTCTTTAAAGAGCCAGGAAGAATAGAAGCACCGGTAAAGAATAATAGATCTGGACCTTGTGAACCAATATAGAACATTTGCTTGTTTTTGATGGTGATAGCGAATTCTTCATCGGTTCTAAGAACATCTTTTGCAAATTCGAGATGTGTTGTAGCTGCTGGCATTATTGCATATTCTCCTGGATTTCTTTCATCTTTTGAGCAAGTCCATAAATTTTACGGACTGGTAAAGAACAGACAGCGACACGAATACCATGATTCACTTCAACAGTATAGATATGTTCCTTCATCAGTGCTTCATGATAACGTGTACGGAAATCATTATCTTTCATACGTAAAGTAACAAAGAATCCCTCTTTATATGGATATAGGTCGAGACCCACTGCTTTTGCTTCGGCTAAGAAAATAGAAGATCTTTCTTTCATAAGATCAATGTAGGTCTGTTTTTCGGCTAAGAAATGATTGCAATCTTCTTGTACTAACCAAACAAAGTTTGCCATAGCAGCATTCGGAATATTGGACCAAGTTGCACGAGCCTTCTTTTCCATTACGATTTCAGCTTCTCTGACATCCTCGTTTTTATTGGCAAGAATGACAGCAGCACCACAACGGAGACCATAAGAAGTTAATGTTTTCGAACAACTGAATGCAATAATGACCATGACCATATCACTGAGGCGGTTCCAAGTTTCCATATAGTGACGAGAAATACTTAAATCATTGGAATAATCAATATAAGCGATATCATCGATTAATATGACAGGCTTCTGTTTCGCTACTTCGTTTAAAAGATCGACAACTGCATTCCATTCTTGTTCTGTTAAAGAATAACCTGTTGGATTGTGACATGGATCATTTAAAACAAGAACGATTCGATCCTGTGTTGGCAATACATTATAGATTGTATTACGTAAGGATTCTAAATTAAAATGATTGCCATCAAACATACTGTAACGAACATACTGAATATTGTTCTCACTTGCCATTAATGTATAACTACCCCAAGCTACATCTGGTAGGATGAGGGTTTCATCAGCATCTAAGAAAGTTGTGACGGCCATGGATACAGCACCTGTTCCACCTGGAGTGGCAATGACAGAATGTTTTTTATGCAACACTGTTCCTTGTGTGACCCAATCATATACTGCAGTTCGATAATCGGGATTACCTGTAAAACTTGCGGCATAGGCTGCTTTGATACGGTGGTCGATTGTATCATAGTGATTGAATACTTCATCTAAAGCAACGAGTTTTTCATCTTCTCCATATAGAGAGCCGATAGTTGCATCGATGACATTCTCAGCGCCGATTTTTTCTTTATCTTCTTTTGCTTTTTCCACATTTGCGAATACAGTGTCTTTGATTGGTGTCAAGTTGGCTTTGTTACGTACAAATGTCATGGCTCTAGTCTCCTTTTTTCTCAAATAAATATGTACCAATCCGTAGCATTGTGCTACCACATTCTACGGCAATCGGATAATCATTACTCATTCCCATTGAGAGAATGTGCATATGGGCAGGATATTTCTTTTTGAGAGTTAGAAATATGTCTCTTGCTTCTAAAAAGATTTCTTTGATTCTTTTGGTATCGTCTGTATGTGGTCCCATGACCATGATTCCATCGACATGAATGTGGGGAAGGGTAAGTACAGTTGGTAAGAAAGTATCGATTTCTTCTTTTGTTAGTCCTGTTTTGTTTAGGTCTTCTTGAGCTAGATGCAATTCAATTAATATAGTTTGCACTTTGTTGATACGAGCTGCTTCTTTGTCTATGACTTTAGCAAGAGGCAAGTTGTCAACAGATTGGATGCATGCTGTATAAGGAAGAATAGCTCTTACTTTGTTGCGCTGCAAATGACCAATGAACTGCCATTGGATATCTTTTGGAAGATGTTCTGCTTTTGGTAATAATTCTTGGGCATGATTTTCTCCAAAGATACGTTCTCCTTTATTGTAATATTCTAAAATCTGTTGTTCAGATCTTTTCTTGGATACAATACATAAAGGAAGGGATCTACATATTTTTTTTACATGTTTGTATTGATTTTCCTGCATGATGAAATTATAGCACTTTACAGAATTTGAACGCTAAATATATATTTTCCATGACGCTGTATGGAATAAAAAACCTTCAAAGGATTTATCTTTGAAGGCCATATTTGTTTATTTTAGACGAAGTGGGATAGATGTTTTTTCTGAGAGAAATTTCTTTTTGATGAGCATTTTACCAACAAGATTGAATAAAGCTGTCATCAATAAGATCTCGATAGGTAACATCAGTGTATTTTTTATTAGGGATTTGACTAGATAATAGATGTAGCCATTACTATAGAGCATGCAGGACCAAATGGAACCAATTAGGACGTTGATAATATAATTGATTGCTATTTTTGCACAAGCAAGACGCGCTACAGTGACTTCCTTTTCATATAAGAAAATGGCATAGCATACTTCTCCTAACATTGCAGTAATCGTATAACCAAAGAAGAATGGGCCATTTGGAAAGAGGATAAAAGACAGGATATCTGTAACAAAACCACTTGCCATACCAGCGACAGGACCAATGATTGCGGCTTCTAGAGCGACAATTAAATACGAAATACCAATGTGTAAATTTTCCCCAACTGGAATATAAACGGCACCGAGAATAATCTTCATAGCAATAAAAGATGCTATAAGAGCGAGATACTTCACGCTTTTTAATTTGCGTGCAGAAGTTGTCCAAATAGAATCAGACATAATAAAAAGCCTCCTTTCTCCATCAGTGAAAGAAGACTGTCATTTCACTTAATGGGATATGATCGAATAACCGCAAGCCGTGCTTTTCGTCCATGGAGGTCCCAATCCTTCACAGCACTTAACGCTATCCGACGCAAAAACAATAGCATATACAGATTGTTCATACAAGCAAAACAATTGGATATGATACAATATTTAAGATGAAAAGATTAGTGATTACATGCGAAGATCTAAAAGATCTTGGTGATTTAAAACGATGTGGTGCAGATGAAGTCGTATTATCTTTAAAAGATAGTACGTTTTTAGCTTCTACAGAATTTAGTATGGAAGAGATTCTTGAAGGAATACAGAAAGGACATGAACTAGGATTACGGATTGGCGTAATGATGAATCGTTTATTTCCTCAAGAAGATATTTCAGAAGCTCTTTCCCATCGCAATAGGGTATTAGATGCCGGAGCGGATTCTGTAATATTTGCGGATTGCGGACTTTTATATGGTTTAAAAGAAAATATGGACAAAATGATTTATCAGCCAGAGACCTTGCTTACTTCTGCGGAAGATGCATCTTTTTGGATGGGGCAGGGATTACAGAGTGTTACAATTTCTTCTCTTGTCACCAAAGAAGAGATTGCTGAGATTGTATCACGTGTGCCACATGCGGGTATAGTTGTGCATGGTCGCTTATTAATGAGTGTATCACGACGTAAATTAGTCCATGCTTATGCAGAAGTGGCACAAAAAGAAGTTAAGGAAGACTACAACAAGCATTTATTCTTACGTGAGAATAAGAGAGAAGGAAGAATGCCAGTTCTTGAGACTTCTTATGCTTGTATGATTTTTTCGGATTTTGTACAAGATTCGATGAGCGAAATGCCTTTATTCATGGAAGCGGGGGCCGAAAGATATGTGATTGATGCAGCCTATCTTTCTCGTTATCAGGCATTGGATGCTTTAGCTGCGTACCGTGCAATTTTAGATGGTGGAAATGTAGATGGTATTGCAAAGGACTATCAGGAGAAATACGAAGAGGAATTACCTCTTTCGGATGGATATTATGGACAGAAAACGATCAAATAAATTTAGAAAACCAGAACTGTTAGCACCAGCAGGGGATTTAGCGAGAGCGAAGACAGCGATTCGTTATGGTGCCGATGCGGTATATCTTGGAGGACAGTGCTTTTCTTTACGTTCTCGCGCATCGAACTTCACAATGGAAGATATCAAAGAAGCGTGTGCTTTTGCAAAACAATATGGAGCCCATGTTCATGTCACTGTAAATGTGATTCCACATGAGGAAGATTATGAAGGATTACGTGAATATTTACAGAAATTAGAAGAATATGAGGTGACAGCGATTATTGCGGCTTCGCCATCGATTTTATCTTTAGCTAAAGAATGTGCACCAAAACTAGAGAGACATTGTTCAACACAGATGTCTGTAACCAATCTTTCTGCAGCTCAATATTTGACGGATACACTACATTTAGATCGTGTTGTTCTTGCGAGAGAATGTGAGATTGAAGATGTTTATACGATTGCATCAAACTGTACAGCAGAGACTGAAGCTTTTATTCATGGTGGTATGTGTGTCAATTATTCTGGTCGTTGTACATTATCGAATCGAATGACATTGCGTGATGCAAATCGAGGCGGGTGTGCACAAAGCTGTCGTTGGAGCTATCACTTATATGAAGATGAAAAAGAGATTACGGATGCCCCATTGTTTACAATGGGATCAGCGGATCTTTTTACAGCAGATTATATTTATGATTTGATGAATGCAGGTGTCTCTTCTTTGAAAATTGAGGGAAGAATGAAGACAGAATATTATGTTGCATCCATTGTCAGTGGATATCGTAATCTGATTGATGCAATCTATGAGAACGAAGGACCATTAGCGGAAGAAAAAATGGAAATGTACCGCAAAGAAATATTGCGTGGTGAAAATCGTGAGACATGTCCAGGATTCTATGCAGGCGTACCAGGTGATGAAGCGTTAATCTATTATGAAAATAATAATAATCATGTAAATCATGATTTCTTAGGTACGGTAAAAAGAATACAAGATGGTAAAGTCTATGTAGAGGTTCGTAATCTTTTCCGTGTTGGAGAAAAATTGGAAGTTCTAACACCAGGTTATCCGAATCGCAGTTTTGTTGTAGAAGAAATTTTAAATAAGGATGGAGAAAGGACGGAATGTGCTAACCATCCAATGGAAGTGGTTTGTCTTAATATTCCTTTTGAGGTTGGTGAAAAAGATATAATCCGGAGGGCAAGATGATCATTGAAGGAAATGTTAGTGTAAAAGCTGCTCTTTTATCAGGTCGCAGAAAGATTCAAGAAATTTATGTGGATGAAGCAAAACATCAGAAAGATACCGCTTGGATCTTGCATCGGGCGCAAGAGCGTCATGTTCCGATTCATCGTGTATCTCGTGAAAAAATTGATGGTATGGCATTCGGTCGCACCCATGGTGGGTTACTTGCAGTAGTAAGTGAACGTATATTCCAAATCGAAGAGGAATGCATGGATGGCAATAAGACATTTATCGCAGTGGTGGAAGGAGTGGAAGATCCTTTCAATCTTGGATATATCATGCGCACTTTATACAGTGCTGGATGTACAGGGCTTGTATTACGAGCGAGAAATTGGGGACAAAGTGAACAGACCATTCTTAAATCGAGCGCTGGAGCGTGTGATTATATGAATGTAGTAATGGCAGAAGACGTTGCGAAGAGCGTTGCTTATTTTAAGAAAAAGGGAGTTTTTACTTATGCTGCAATGCGTGCAGATGCAATTCCGTATACAGAAGGGAATTATGAACGTCCTGTTTTAATTGCAATTGGTGGTGAAATGCGAGGGCTATCCTCCAGCATACGTAATGAAATCGATCAGAATATATATATTCCGTATGCAAATGATTTTCGTATGGCGTTGAATGCCGCAGGAGCAACAGCTGTATTGGGTTTTGAGGTATTACGTCAAAGAGGTTTTAAAACAATTTGAATGTTTCAGAAAGTTCTTTGTGTAAAAATATTCACTTGAATCATGTTCAAATACTGATAATATTATTCTGCATTATGCACTAATAATAGGAGGAAAATATGAAGGAAGAGTATTACTATCATAACGACACCGTGATTCTGAATTATTCTAAGAAGTATGTTACAAGTAAACATGAGATTATTGAAACAGCTATGTTTGATGAATTTCTCGATCATTTCTTAGATTTTTTAAAGGATACACATGTAGATCTTTATCAGTTTCTTGCAGAAGGTGGAAAAGATAAGCAGTTCATTAAAAATGAGTTGAAGTTTGTTTTGACAGCTCTTCTCGTTGAGGCTCCATCTAATATTGATGATCAATATGCAGATAGACCAGAAGAAATTCTTGCTATTATTGAAGCAGGTTATCAGTATTGGAGATCTTTACAGAGATATTCGGTTCTCTATACGACAAATTCAGAAGGTTTCTCCGACCGTAACTTTATTCAGGCGGATGTAACAGAGAATGATCTTGTATTAGCGTTCTATCGTGACATTCAGCAGCGTGCACAGGGCTCTAAGAACCGTGTCTATAGACAGTTACAGGCTGGTACTAATGCAAGTATCTTATTAAGTTATTATAAATGGGACATGCCAAAGGGATATGAATGTTTGGGAGCAATTCCATTCATTAATCAGATTCTCTTAAGAACACCATTGATCTTACATCCAAAGCATAATAAGAGAACAAATAAATATACCGATGCTCAGCATAATCCATTGGCTGATTTTATCCGTGGGGATGAAGAATGGTTATGCTATCCAGCTAAAGTTGGATCTATGCTCATCTATGCATATTTCCATAGAGATTTCATCTCGTCTGCCGTTGCTATGGCAAACTTATTTGAATTAGCTTCTAGAGAAGATACATTAGCCAAAAAACCAGACGCAATCATGTTATTTGGTAATCCAGATGGACAGAATGATACAACATTCTGGCATGATCGTGAGAATGATATTTGGATTGGTAAGATTTCTGCTGCTCCTGAAATCGATTACTTTGGCTATACAAAGAAGACAATTCTGACATTACACAATTTAGCTATGATTCAGAAGGGCTGGTTACCAATCCATGGAGCAATGGTAAATATCTATCTTAAGGATGGTACGAAGAAGGGACTGATGTTTATGGGTGACTCAGGTGCTGGTAAGTCTGAGACATTGGAAGCTCTTTCCGCTCGTGCTAGTGACCTCATCGATCATCAGGAAACAGTCTTTGATGATATGGGAACATTACATATTGATGAAAATGGTGAAATCCGTGCACAGGGTACAGAAATTGGTGCTTTCGTTCGTTTAGATGATCTGGATAAGGGTACTGCATACAAAGATATGGATCGCTCTATTTTCTTCAATCCAGAAAAAGCAAATGCTCGTGTTGTTCTGCCAGCTGCACCATATGATGTTGTTACAACCGATCATAAGGTGGATGTCTTCTTATATGCAAACAATTACACAGACAAACGTGGTATGCACTTCTTTGCAAATCGTGAAGAAGCAGAGCCAGTCTTTGTGGAAGGTAAGAGATTTGCTTTAGGAACAACACAGGAAAAGGGATTATCTACAACCTTCTTTGCAAATCCTTTCGGACCTATGCAGAGACAGGAAGAAACACAGGTTATCATTGATGAGATTTTCGATAAGCTTTTCGAGAAGAATATTCCTGTTGGGGAAGTTTATACATGTTTAGGTCTTCCAAATAAGGGAAATCATGGAATTGATATTGCTGCAGAAGCATTATTAGATTTCGTACGTGACGGAAAATAATTGAAGGGTTCAAGAAATCAATTTTCTTGCGAAATCTTGAAAGAATACAATACGACCAAGGATCAATCCTTGGTCGTATTTTTATAGGAATCATAAGAAAAGAGGCTGTAGGATTACAGCTTCTTGTTTTTGACTATTCCGCAATAGGAAATTTAACCATAAAGGTACTTCCTTTACCAGGTTCACTCATTAAGTGGATAATACCATGGGATTTAGAAACGGCATGTTTTACAATAGAAAGACCAAGACCAGTTCCTCCTGTTGCACGTGAATGAGATTTATCCACACGATAGAAACGCTCGAAAATACGTCCTTGTGATTCGGGTGGAATGCCGATTCCTTCATCTTGTACTGTTAAGATTGCATCATCTCTTTCTGTCCATGTACGGACAATGACTGTATGATTGGAATTTGAATAACGAATGGCATTATCAATCAAGTTATAGAATACTTCATAGATAAGGCGACTGTTCGCACGTACTTTGGCAGAGTTGAGTTTATTTACAATTGTGATATTCTTTGCTTTTGCGGCCGAAGAGAGGGATTCATTTGCTTCTAGAGCAAGATCTTTTAGATCGATAACGGCTTCTTCGACAGGTGTTTCTTCATCGAGCTGAGAAAGGCGAATGATATCATCAATAAGTGTTAACATACGTGCACTTTCTTTTCGAATCTTTTCGTAGAAAGAGTCCATATCTGCCTTTTTTACGAGATGATTCTGCAACAATTCTGCACTTCCCATAATCGACTGCAATGGTGTTTTTAATTCATGGGAAACGTTAGCGGTAAATTCTTTCCTCTGTTGTTCTGCTTCGTATGCATCGGTAATATCATAGGCAAGAATGCTTGCTCCAGTAAGAACTTCGTGAGAGTAGATTGGACGACCGACAATCCGGATTGTGAAGCCATTGACTTGTGTGACGACATCTTTTTCTTCCCCTTCTAATAAAGGACTTATCATATCATGAATATCTTCATTCTTTAAGATGGTAGATATTTCTGTATCTTTAAAGTGAAAGAGGGAGATAGCAGCGTCATTGATGGATAGAATCTCACCATCATTATTTAAAAGAATGAGAGCTTCTGAAATGTTGTTCGTGACAGTTTCGAATTCTTTTTTCTTTTGATGTAATTCATCCATTTGTTCTTGAATTTGGCGATTCTGTGAATCGATACGATTCAATAAAGGACGAATTTCATCATACCCTTTGCAATCGTTTGGATGATCGAGATCGATATCATTGATTGGTTGGGATAATCGCTTTGCTAAATAGTTTGCTAAGATAGCTGAAATTAATGCTGCAATTAAGAAAATCCAAATGATTGGCGTGGCAAGACGAAAGGTTAATGCCCATACCGCTTCATAATCTTCTGCAACACGTATGACAGAACCATCCTTGAGTTTCTGCGCATAGTAAATCGTCTCATGTGCCATTGTATCCGAACGACGGATTGCATATCCAGTTCCGTCTACGAGAGCTTGCTTAAATTCTTCACGGGAACTATGGTTCTCCATTTCACTTTGCTGCGCTTCTGAATCGTATAGTACGTTTCCTGTATTATCAATCCATGTTAAGCGGAGCTGATCTTCCTCTAGTTCATTTAGATATTTTTGACCACTTGTTTCAATTGCGGTCGCTGCTAAATTTGCTTCTGTAGACAGACGGTCCTGTTCCTGACCTACAAAGTAATTATTTAGTATAAAAATAATAAGAACGAGAGAAATGGACAACATAATTGCCATGGAAGAGAGAATATTTCGAAAGAGTTTTTTACGCATGATGTTTAGCCCTCATAACGATAGCCAACACCACGTACAGTTCCGATTCTGTTGCCTTCTTCTCCTAATTTCTGACGAAGAGTTCTAACATGTACATCGATTGTACGTGTTTCACCATCATAATCTGTACCCCAAATTTGATTGAGTAACTGTTCACGTGTAAATACAATTCCAGGATGGGACATCAGAAGTTCTAATAAAGAATATTCTTTTAAAGTTAGCTCGACTGGAACACCATTGACCTTTACTTCATGCTGATCGTTCAAAATCTCAATATTACCATTTGTTAGAACGTTATTTGGTTGTTGTTTTGCACGACGTAAGACGGCACGAACACGAGATACCATTTCCATCATGCCAAATGGTTTTGCTAAGTAGTCATCAGCACCTGTATCAAGGCCTTTGACTTTATCATATTCTGTTCCTTTTGCACTTGCTAAAATAACAGGAATATCTTTTGTGTCGGTATTTCTCTTTAGTTTCGCTAGAATATCCATACCATCTTCATCTGGTAACATGATATCAAGAATCACTAAATCAGGTTTCTCGGTCTTTAATGCCGCAAAGAAATCACGACCATTTTCGAACCCTTTTGCATGATATCCTGTAGATTGTAATGTATAAATTTCAATTTCACGGATACTTGAATCATCTTCTACACAATATATTACTCCCATATATTTCTCCTTAATATGCATTTATTATATCAGTGACTTTATAAGTACGCTGAATATATAATAATTTTAAAAAATGGATGTAAAATAACAAATGTTAAATTGTTAAGAAAGTGTAAAATACATATTTTTGCGGAAGAAATAGGGATTTTGCGTTATCATAGAAATATGGAAATGATAACTTCTTTACAAAATAGTAAGATTAAAAAGTGGACAGCTTTACACAAAAAGAAAGAAAGAGATTTACAGAATCGCTTCTTGATCGAAGGAGACCATCTGATTCAAGAAGGTCTAAAAGCAGAAATTGTGGAAACGATTATAACGGATGGAGAATGTCCATTCTATTGTAAGGACATTGTTCAGGTAACTCCACAGATTATGCATAAACTATCGGAAAATGTTTCAGCAGTGCATCTGATAGCTGTATGTCATAAACCAAAAATTTATCCAAAGAAGCTAGAACGTGTGCTTTTGTTAGATGGAGTACAAGATCCAGGGAACTTGGGTACGCTCTTACGAACGGCGGTATCGTTCTCATTTGATGCAATCTACGTTTCGGAAGAGACATGTGACCTTTACAATGATAAGGTGATTCGTTCGACGCAAGGTGCATTATTTGAGATTCCAGTTATCCGCACTTCGATGCTCGATGTTATGGCAGCTCTTAAAAAAGATGGGTTCCAGATTATTGCGACATCCTTAGAGGAGTCAAAAACAATGCATGAGATTCCAGCGTGTGAGAAGATGGCATTTGTACTTGGAAATGAAGGACAAGGAGTCTCGAAAGAAGTACAGAATGCTGCAGATGAAAGATTGCGTATTGAGATGCATGGTTTTGAATCTTTAAATGTTGCAGTGGCTGGTGGAATTGTCATGTATCAATACAGAGGTGTATAAAGAATGTTTTAGAAATTTTTTCTAAAATATTCTTTTTTTTTTTACATTATCGAATAAATGTTGTTGAAAAGTAAAAAATATGTAAAATAAAGTTGTTCACAACATGGAGATTTAAAATATTTATGAACACTACGTGGAATGATTTAACAAATCAAGAAAAAGATATTTTTACTTTACTTTATACAAAGCATTATAAAAATCAAAGAACGTTAGCAAAAGAAAGTGGCTATTCACTCGGAACAGTCAATAAAGCAGTACGGAGGCTCCATACTTTAGGTTTGGTTCAAGAAAATCTGATTTTAACCTCTTTTGCAAAAGAGAGTGTTCAGGATGCCACTCCGAAACGAGCCGTTATTTTGGCTGCTGGTTTTGGGATGCGTATGGTACCTATCAATATGGAACAACCGAAAGCTTTTCTGGAAATTCATGGGGAATGCTTGATTGAAAGACAAATCCGTCATTTGCAGGAAGCTGGGATTAAAGAAATATATATTGTTGTTGGATTTATGAAAGAAGAGTTTGAATATCTGATGGATACTTATGGAGTATATTTGATTGTAAATCCAAAATATGCAATTACAAATACCGTCTATTCTTTATATCTTGCGTCTGCTTATTTAGAGAATGCTTATATTGTTCCTTCGGACATTTGGTGTCGACATAATCCATTTCATACACACGAGTTTCATTCATGGTATATGGTGAGTGATCAAGAGGATAAAGAAAGTGATGTTCGAATCAATCGTTCACGAGAACTTGTTCGAACAAAAGGAAAAGTAGGCAATGCGATGATTGGTATTTGCTATCTAACGAAAACAGATGCAGCAGCAGTATGTTCAAAGTTAAAAAAAATTTGCGGTAAATCCTCTGAACATTATTTACAGTTCTGGGAAGAAACACTTTTCGATAAAGATCATATGCTCGTAGGTGCAAAAGAAGTTTCGGCAGAAGAGGTTGTTGAAATTAATACGTATGAACAGCTACGTGAGATTGATGAGAATTCATCGCAGTTGCATTCGGATGCATTATTAATTGCGGCGGGCTCGTTAGGCGTCAATCCGAACGAGCTTGAACAGATTTCAGCATTGAAAAAGGGTATGACGAATCGTTCCTTTATCTTCACTTGCCGGGACTCTAAATATATTATGCGTATACCAGGAGAAGGTACAGATCATTTGATCAATCGTCAGGAAGAATATGATGTCTATCAGGCTATTGATGGCAAAGGGTTATGTGATAGTCCCATCTATATAAATGCAAAGAACGGTTATAAGATCACACGTTTTTTAGATCAAGTACGAACGTGCGATGTGAATAGTGAAGAAGATTTGAAGAAATGTATGCATTTATTAAAACAATTTCATGACATGCACTTACATACGAATCATACATTTGATCTTTTTAAGCAAATTGACTTCTATGAGAATTTAAGAACTCCACATCCTTCTTTATATAAAGACTACAAAGAAACAAAAGACCATGTTCTTTCTTTGAAGGATTATGTAGAAAGTCATGTAGAAGAAATTGTGTTAACACATATTGATGCTGTTCCAGATAATTTTCTTTTTTATGACGATAATGGTAAAGAAGGTCTGCAGCTAACCGATTGGGAATATTCTGGAATGCAGGATCCGCATGTAGATATTGCGATGTTCTGTATCTATTCTTTATATAATCGTCAACAGATCGATCACTTGATTGATTTGTATTTTGAAAATCATTGTCCAAAAGAAGTACGTATAAAAATCTATTGTTATATTGCAATCTGTGGACTTTTGTGGAGTAACTGGTGCGAATATAAAAGAACTCTTGGGATAGAGTTTGGAGAGTATAGTCTACGGCAGTATCGTTATGCTAAAGAATATTATCGAATCGCTGTAAAAGAAATAAAAGGGAGAACATATGACTAATACAATCGAAAGAGCAATCATCATGGCAGCTGGTACAGGAAGCCGTATGCGTCCACTTACCGAAAGAACACCCAAACCTTTAGTAAAAGTAAATGGTGTTCGTATGATTGATACTGTGATTCATGCACTACATGAAAATGGAATTACAGAAATCTATGTGGTTGTTGGATATTTAAAAGAATGCTTTCAACAGTTACCAGAGCAGTATCCTGGTCTTCAATTGATTGAAAATCCTTACTATGATACATGCAATAATATTTCTTCTCTATATGTTGCAAGGAATCATATCAACAATACAATTATTTTAGATGGAGATCAGATTATTACGAACGCACAAGTTCTAGAAAAAAATTTTGAACGTAGTGGATATAATTGCGTATGGTGTGAAGGTAAGACAGAGGAATGGCTGTTAGAAATGGATGGTGGGATTGTTCGTTCCTGCAGCCGTAATGGAGGCGAGAATGGATGGCAGTTATTCAGTGTGTCTCGTTGGACGGAGGAAGATGGACAAAAATTAAAGAAACATCTGGAAATGGAATTTGAAGAAAAGAAAAATCGTCAGATTTATTGGGATGATGTGGCATTGTTCTGTTATCCAGAACAATACGAACTTGGTGTCTATCCAATGCAATATGGGGATGTGACAGAGATTGATTCCTTACAAGAACTCTGCGAAGTGGATCCATCCTATACAACATATGGAACGGAGAAGGTAGATGACTAAAAAAATAGATTGGATGATTACTGTCATACCATTTGTGGTAATTCTTGGACTGTGTTTTGTTTTCTTCTTTTTCCCTGAAGCTTCGAATACTGTATTGAGTCAGATAAGGTTCTTTTTAGGAGATACGTTAGGTTCTTATTATCTTGTGATTGGACTAGGTATATTCCTTGTATCGATTTATATTGCTTTTTCAAAATATGGAGACATTGTTCTTGGAGAGAAGGGGGAGAAACCAAAATATTCTTTCTTTGCTTGGGGCTCAATGATGTTCACTTGTGGTCTTGCAGCAGATATTTTATTCTATTCATTTTCGGAATGGTTCTTATATGCAAATGATCCTCATCTTGCGGAGATGGGAAATATATGGGAGTGGGCAGGCGTCTATCCTATCTTTCATTGGAGTCTTATTCCGTGGGGATTCTACCTTGTATTAGCTGTCGCTTTTGGCTTTATGATTCATGTAAAGAAACGGAATCGCCAAAAGTTCTCCGAAGCTTGTCGGCCAGTCCTTGGAAAATATACCGATCGTCTTCCAGGACGATTGATAGACTTGTTGGCTGTCTTTGCTCTTTTAGCAGGTACAGCTACAACATTTAGTGTTGCAACTCCGCTTATGACAGATATATTGAATCATCTATTAGGAATATCTTTGAATCGTACAGCTGTTACGATTGTTATATTGATTATAACATGTTGCATTTATACGTATTCTTTATTACATGGTATTAAAGGGATTCAGTTCTTGGCTTCTGCATGTATTTATATGTTCTTTGGATTATTGGCTTATGTATTGTTCTTTGGAGGACAGACAAAGTTCATTTTAGAATCTGGACTTACTTCGCTTGGTAAGGTTGTTCAGAACTTCTTTGTGTTAGCAACTGAGACGGATCCATTACGTACGACCTCTTTCCCACAGAACTGGACAATTTATTATTGGGCATATTGGATGGTTTGGTGTGTTGCTTCTCCATTCTTTATCGGTTCGATATCCAAAGGACGTACCATACGTCAAACAATATTAGGTGGATATGTTTTTGGAGTTGGTTCAACTGTTTTGAGTTTTATCATATTAGGCAACTATTCCATGGGAATGCAAGTATCTGGAATATTTGATTTTATGTCCTCCTATGTAGCAAATGGAAATATATATTCTTTGATTATACAAATCATAGACACATTACCATGGGCACCTATTGTCTTTGTGGTTGTACTTTTTACGATGATTGCATTTTATGCAACGTCATTTGATGCAATTGCTTTGATTGGTGCTTCTTATAGCTACCATACACTAAAAGATAATGAACAGCCGTCAAAAGGAATTGAATTTTTGTGGTGTGTACTCTTAATCTTATTGCCAATTGCTTTAGTATTTGCAGACAGTTCGATGAATAATTTACAGTCGGTAAGTATTATAGCTGCGTTCCCACTAGGCATTATTATGGTCATCATTGTATTGAGCTTCTTAAAGGATGCAAAAAAGTATATAAACTAAAAAATGGATATTATATCCATTTTTTTAGTTATCGAGTCGTTTCTGATAGCCACCGCTTACTTCGATATGATCATTTGTAATAATAAATGCTTTTGGATCGATTTGGAGGATATCTTTTTTGACATCTGCTTCTTCACTTTTCGAAATAATTGTAACTAGAATATGTGTATTCTGTTTTGTATAAGAACCCATACCTTCCCATTCTGTTACACCACGTACATGTTTCTTTAAGATGACTTCTGTCATTTCTGGATGATGTGTAAAGATCATCATCTGTACTTCGATATTCTGCATATGGAAACGGTCAATTGCTAAAGAGAAGAATGCAATCCAAAGGGCAGAATAAAGAGCTGTCTCAAAATTGAACATAAATGCACATACCGCATATAAGCAAGCGTTGAAGATAATGGAAAGCTTACCAACAGAGAATGCTTTGAACTTGGATGTCATATATACACCAAGCAAATCAAGACCTCCTGCAGTACCTCCATTGCTCAAAATCATGCCACAACCGACACCAGCTAATATGCCAGATACCATGATACTTGCTAAGGTATCATTAATAAGAGGCTGGGAAGGAATGTGCAAAATCGTAAATAGGATCGTCTGTATGATCAGAGATATAATCGTACCTACTAACATTTTTCGGTTCATTGTTTTATAAACAAGAATGAAGATAGGAATGTTGAATAAGAAGTTCATGACACCAGCAACATCAAAGCTGACATCACGGAAGAATAAGGTACGTAATACCTGCGACAAACCTACAAATCCACCTGGAAAAAGATTCAGTGGCTGTAAGAAAAGATTGACGGCAACGACATAGAATGTCGTTCCTAAAAGGATCATACCGATATTTTTAATACGCAAAGGTTTAGGTTGGATTGCAATTGTATTTTCACTCATATTTGTTTTCCTTCTAATGAATTCTTACTGATTTTATCACGCTCAAGTTCTGTTGCAATCAAAAAAAAACAGAATTCCTTTTACGGAAATTCTGCGTGTTCACCATACATAAACAAAATGTTTTTCTCCAGGTACAACAGGTATGGACTTTATCTTAATATCTTCAACTTTACTGAAACGATTGCCTGTTTGAATCTGAATTAAAAAATTATCAATAGCTCGTTCTTCTCCTTGTACAAAGATTTCTACCATGCCATTGGCAAGGTTCTTTACAGACCCTGTCAAGTGCATCTTTTCCGCTTGTAATGTACAGAAGTAACGCATACCGACACCTTGTACCATACCTTCTAAAATAACATGATAACGTTTAAGCATTTTGAGTATCCTTCTTTCCTTTTATCATACGCTTTCTGAATCGAAGTGAAAAGAGTGGGAAAATACAGCATGTGTATAAAAATGATGTAGAATAAAGAATAGTTTTTTATGGGGTCTCTAATAAGAACTATAAAAGATTTGGAAGAATGTGAGTGATGATATGATTAATTTATTAATGAGCGAAGCAAATTTTGATGCGACATGGGCATATCCAATTTTATCGGAGTTAATACGTCCTGAAGCCCATGTTCTGATTATGCCGTTATCATATGATGAAGGTTGGTCCAGTGATAATGAAGATTGGGATGTGCGCTATCAGAAAGGATCTAGACATTATGAAAAGATTATGTCTCCATTCCGTAATTATCGAATTCCAGACTCTTCGGTGGTGTGGTTCGATCAGTACCGTGAGACAACAGATACAGCAATTCGTAAGATTCAAGATGCAGATATTATCTTTTTGACAGGTTCGAATCCAGATCATATGATGTTGAAGATTCAGGAGTTAAAAATCGCGGAAGCGTTATTATGTTTTGATGGAATTATAATTGGAGATACTTATGGCTCTGCAATTATGATGGATCGTTTTGATTCATTATATGAATGGGAAGATGAAGAAAGGAATGGATTGGGGCTTTTGCGTGGTTTTGCATTAGAAAGTAATTATGTAGAAGATGAGTCTCATTTGAAAAGATTGATTCATGATATTGAAGTAAAGGGCAAAGCGGTTTTTGCGTATCCGAAAAATGGTGGTGTACTGATTATGGATGGACATTATGAACTGTTAGGGGATGCCTTTACATGTACGGAAGCGGATTTAGATACCATCTATCATGCCTATGAAGATGCGAAGTCACGTCAAGATTATTATGGGGATAATGGAAATTGGTGAGCATCTGTAATCCATAGATACGAAAAGTTTGTTACGATACAGGCGGAGGTAATAATATGCTGGAAGTAAATACAAAAGCACCAGATTTTACATTAGAAGATGCCGATGGCATTTCTCGCTCTCTTTCAGATTATCTTGGAAAGAAAGTTGTTCTCTATTTTTATTAGTAATTTGTCAAATTAAGTGCAACATCTAATGTGAGTTTATAATTT
>CAUWDF010000030.1:0-18298 GCA_963557245.1 uncultured Bulleidia sp. | reverse complement strand
ATTGACGTTCGTTTGTTTGTGTTTCGTATTCCTATTCAGTTTTCAAAGAGCTTCTAATTACTTCTTCTTGAAGTGTGCTTGATGATAATATCATCTTCCCGACAGACTGTCAACTATTTCTTTAAGTTTTTGTTAAGAACTTGAATAGATATGTTGAAGTATTTGCCTTTCGGTTTCATTAATATACCATAATAGTTTACATTCGTAAACATTTTTTGATATTTTACATGAAATATCTTGATTTATTTGAAAGGATGAGCAAAAGTGATTGGGAAAATTCTTTCAAAAGAAAATATTGATACCTAAAGTTAATTGGGATCTGCTTAATTGGTAGTATTAACTGGGCTGGACAAGACTTTCCAAAGTTACGTAGGGTCATTAACCAGTGGACAAATTATTTGACGTTTTGTAGTAAAAAGACTGACTTTTCTTTCGCAGAGTCAGTTCTTTTCTTCCCTTCTATCATAAAGATTGCTTAGGTCTTTTGAGAGAATTACTATGTCAACTACTGTATCACAATTGTTAGATCTCAAAGATACTAATTCAACTGTCACCGGATACATACAAGATAATACAATGTATATGCCTGTCACTAAGAATCTTAGAACCGATCTATGCTGTTCTACAAGATGGCTTTCTGCTTAATATCACTGTTATCGTAAGAAGTTACAATGTTTCCGATACATATACCACCAGATATTTATGCAGTATATTAATCTTCCTCGAAAATACTGAGAACGTACATATGTATCGATGAGGTTTATTTGATTCTCTTACCAAAATATAAATATGCCTGATAGTAATGTGCTTTCTGACGGAGATATACTGGACATTGTCGAAAGCAGACGCAAAGAATATACACAGAAGTACTTCATGTCCATCCCTAAACAAGAGTGGGACAGAGTTGAATATCTGTGCTGCGACATGTATAACCTGTACATCAGCTATACATATAGCTATTTCACACACGCAAAAGCAATCACAGATAGCTTCCATGTCCTACAGTGGCTCTTGAATCTGATCAACAACTATATAAACAATGTAAAAAAGAAATATCAAAAGCTAGATAGGAAACGCTTGGAAGAAAAGAATCACGATACCAATTCAAGTAATAACACTATCAAAGAGTCCATAGAAGTATACATACTGAAAAAAGCCAAATGGGTACTGCTAAGAAATGCTTCAAAATGGGAATATAAAGAGGCTCGCTTCAATTGCAAATTAAACCGATATATGGACACATTAGCCTGGGAGAACGCTTTCTTGGAACTCGACCCACATTTTAGAACGATTCGAGACTTAAAAGAGCTTTATGAAACTTTCCGTGAGAGTTATGTTAATGATCTAACTGGCCTATGGAGTCATTCAACAGCATTCCATCGGTCCAGCGTACACAGTCACATGGTGTTGATAACTTCAGATACACAAGAAACCGAATCATATGGCATATTCATGAGGACGCAATCATTCATATCGTTCCACACACATTAGAACAGGTCCATACGTCCAGCCCAAGCGTGTTCCATATAAAACGAAATAGATATAATTTCCAAAACATAAGACCAAAGTAAAAGCCACCAAAACCGGTAATATATACCGATTTCAATGGCAATTTTTAAGGACTGACCACAGTTAATGACCCCAACTTGTTGGCATTTCCCCAATTAACTTTAGTAACCCAAAAAGATATTCTCTATTTGCATATCTTTATTCATCCATAAAATATTCTGCAAGAACACCACGCATCCAAATTTCACATGCCTGGGCTAATGTTTTCTGCTCATCATCGCAGAATAATGGAACCATTTTCTTAAACTTTGGGTTCTGTTCATATTCTGGATTATTAAATTCGATAAATCCTGTATGTGCATCTGGGTATTCTTTTCGTTCGACTTTTATACCACTTTTTATTAATGCATCATAAAATGCCATGATTTTTTCATTGTTTTTAGAATCATCCGTGGTTACGAGAGTAACAGGACAAGTTATCATATGCATTTTCGCAAGTGTCATCATAGATTCGTCTATAACCGGATAAAAATCTACTATACCTCTGATTTTTAGTCCTATTTCTGCTAAGTATGCCTGTGCTCCCGATAATAATAAAGCCCCACCAGAAAATCCAACAAAAGCAATCTTAGAGGATTGAATTCCATATTGACCTGAATGAATTGCAAAATATTTGACTGTATCTGCAATCTCCATCTGTTGATAGGGTGGATTTTGCTTATCCATTTTTGTGTAATTGATAGAAATGATGTTACATCCCCATAAATCACTCGCTCGATGACAAAAGGTATCGATTTGATCGGCATCCCCATCTAATAATGATCCACCATGAGCAACAAAGATAGCCGGTACCTGCCTATCCGCTTCATAACGATAGAAGTTTACTCTGACTGCTGGCTTCCCTTCTCTTTCGATTAGCATACGTTTTCCAAGAAGATCTTTTTCTTGTTTTTGGACTGCCTTCCGATTCCTTTCTAATCTTGTTTCGTTTTTTCCATCTTTTTTCTTTGACCTATAATACTGAAACATGGATACGATCATCAGAATAAAAAAGATAAGAATTAATATATTTAAAATTTTATGTAATGTCATATTTACCTCAAAATATATCCTAGCACGAAAAAAGAAGATCTCCTATAGAGATCTTCTAATTCGATTATTCTTCAGAATTATTATCAGAACGAGAATCCACTTCGCCTAACATTTCACCAGGAAGACGTGTCTGTTCTTCCTTAGCTTCCTGTAATGCAGCGTTAGCAGCTCTTCTCTTTTCAATCATCTTATCTGCTACAGTACGGATACGACGGGAAGATTCACGATCGAAATCTCTACCTGTACCAGCAGGAATGAGCTTACCAATAATAACATTTTCCTTCAGACCTTCGAGGTGGTCGATCTTACCATGAACAGCTGCGTCTGTGAGGACACGTGTTGTTTCCTGGAAGGATGCAGCAGACAAGAAGGAATCTGTTTCAACAGCAGACTTAGAAATACCGAGTAAGATTGGACCAAACTTAGCTGGTGTCTTACCTTCATCCAGTAACTGTTCGTTGATCTGGTTCATATGAATCAGAGATAATGTCTGTCCTGCAGTAAGTCCAGAATCACCACTTTCAACAACGATGACCTTCTTCAACATCTGACGAATCATAACTTCCAAGTGCTTGTCGGAAATGTCGATTGACTGTGTTGCGTATACCTTCTTAACTTCTTTCAGAATGTATTCCTGAACCCGTCTTACACCAGCAACTTCAAGAAGTTCCTTTGGTGCAATCTGACCTTCTGTTAACTTATCACCAGCATGAACCTGTGTGCCGACCTTCATCCAAGCACGGATATTCTGGTTCTTATCACACTTATGTTCAACCGATTCGGTTTCGTTTGTAACGGTAACAATACGTCCTGTATTCGTATCGTTATCACGAATATCAGTAATTGTACCATCAATCTTAGAGATAACAGCAACACCCTTTGGAGTACGTGCTTCGAACAATTCTTCGACACGAGGAAGACCCTGTGTGATATCACCGTTCGCAGATACCGCACCACCGGCGTGGAAGCTTCTCATTGTTAACTGTGTACCTGGTTCACCGATAGCCTGAGCTGCCATGATACCAACTGCTTCACCTTCTTCAACAAGGTTACCAGTTGCCATGTTACGACCATAACACTTACGGCAAATACCCTTTTCCGCTTCACATGTGAAGACGTTACGGATGTAGACCTTTGCATGTGCATCTGCACACTTTCTTGCAAGATCATCTGTTAAATATGTATCACCTTCAACAAGTAATTCACCTGTTTCTGGGTGAATGACATCGCTAGCTGTATAATAACCAGCTAAACGGTCAAACATAGATTCAATAATGGAACCATTCTTATTATCGAAGATAGCACCATATGTATCCTGCTTAATATTTCCAAGCTGGTCTGTATAAGCAATAGATCCATCGATCAGATAGCCGCGATCTGTTCCACAATCTTCGTCTGTAATAACGACTTCCTGTGCGACATCGACAAGTCTTCTTGTCAGATAACCAGATTCTGCAGTCTTTAAGGCAGTATCGGTCAGACCCTTACGTACACCATGAGATGCGTTAAAGAATTCCGATACAGTCATACCTTCACGGAAAGAAGAGTAAATTGGGACTTCGATAATAGACGGCTGGAATCCCTGTGCTTTTGACTGAGTAGGACGTGCCATTAATCCACGCATACCTGCCAACTGTGTAAAGTGGTTCTTGTTGCCACGGGCACCAGAGACAGCCATCATATTGATTGGCGACATTCTTGGTAAAGAAGCCATCAGAGTATCACCGACCTGATCCTTAATATCAGACCATAACTTTGAGAACTGAGCTTCCCATTCCTGAGGAGTAAGAAGACCTCTGTCTCTTAAACGGTTCAGTACTTCAGCCTGTTTCTTTCCCTCATCAACCATTTCTTCCTTATGAGGAGCAACCTTGATATCGGAAAGAGCAACAGTCATACCAGCAACTGTAGAATACAAGTAACCCATATCCTTTAAGCTGTCCAATACATCCGAAGTTCTTGTAACCTTAGAGTCAACAGAACCATCGCCGTTCTTATACTTATCGAAGACTGCGGCAATTAAGTTACCTAAGTCTTTCTTCTTAAATTCACCATGCAATGGTCTTTCTGCGATCTTCTTCTTCAGATCTGTACCCATTGGTACAAATTCTGTATCTGGTGTCTCACGTAATGACTTTGCATTTGCTTCATTAAGATAAGGGAAATCTGCAGGTAAAGCCTGGTTGAAGATAATCTTACCAACTGTAGTAATCAGATATTGTTTATTCTGTTCTTCAGTAAAAATTGTCTTTCCAACTGAGTTTGCAGGTAATGCAATTCTAGAATGGAGATGTACGACACCTGTCTGATATGCCATGAGAACTTCGTTCACATCCTTGAAGACATGACCTTCGTTATCACCATATCTTCTCCATCTTTCTGCTTCAACTGGTTCACCGAGCTGTTCGAGCGCATCTGCTTTCGCATAGAACTCTTCCGCTTTTTCTTCCATATTCAGATAGAAGTTACCAAGTACTAAGTCCTGTCCTGGAGTAACGATAGGTTTACCATCCTTAGGGCCTAAAATATTATTAGCACCAAGCATCAAAACTTCTGTCTCGGCACGAGCCATCTCACCTAATGGAAGATGTACAGCCATCTGGTCACCATCGAAGTCGGCATTGAACGCTGGACATACGAGTGGATGAACTCGGATTGCACGACCTTCTACGAGTTTAGGGAAGAATGCCTGAATACCTAATCTATGCAGTGTAGGCGCACGGTTAAGGAATACAGGGTGACCTTCAATTACCTTCTCAACACAGTCCCAAACTCTAGGATCGAGACGATTGATCAGACGTTCTGCAGTCTTTGGATTTGTAGCAATCTGCTGATTGACTAATTCGTTAATAACAAATGGCTTATAGAGCTGGATTGCCATTTCTTTTGGTAATCCACACTGCCACATTTTCAGAGTTGGTCCAATCGCAATAACGGAACGACCAGAGAAGTCAACACGCTTACCTAATAAGTTCTGACGGAAACGCCCCTGCTTGCCCTTTAAAGAATGAGACAGAGACTTTAATGCTCTTCCACCTGCACCTGTAATTGGCTTCGAACGACGTCCATTGTCAATTAAGGCATCAACAGCTTCCTGTAACATTCTCTTTTCGTTCTGAACGATGATTGCTGGAGTACCTAACTCAAGTAATTTCTTAAGACGGTTATTACGTGTAATAACTCTACGATATAAATCATTTAAATCGGATGTTGCGAAACGTCCACCATCCAACTGTAACATTGGTCTTAAATCTGGTGGAATGACTGGCAGAGTTGTAAGAACCATCCATTCCGGCTTATTGTCGGAATGGAGGAATGCTTCAACTGTATCAAGACGCTTGATCAGCTTTTTGCGCTTTTCACCACTCGCTGTTTCAAGCTCTTTCATGATGCCATCATATTCTTTCTGAACATCGACCTGTTCAAGAAGTGTCTTAACAGCTTCTGCACCAGTCTGGGCAACAAAGCTACCTGGACCATACTGAGCTGTTAAATGACGTACTTCGTTCTCGCGCAGAATCTGCTTATAAGCAAGTCCTGTGTCACCTGGATCCGTTACGACCCAGCAAACAAAGTAAACAACTTCTTCCAACTGCTTTGGAGGAATATTCAGCAGAAGAGACATTCTAGAAGGAATACCTCTTAAATACCAAATATGTGCTACCGGCGCAGCCAGTTCAATATGTCCCATTCTTTCTCTTCGAACAGAAGATTTTGTAATCTCAACACCGCAACGGTCACAGATTACACCCTGGTAACGGATCTTTTTATACTTACCACAAGCACATTCCCAGTCTTTCTGAGGGCCGAAAATACGCTCGCAGAATAAACCGTCTTTCTCAGGCTTCTGAGAACGATAGTTGATTGTCTCAGGCTTTTTTACTTCGCCATAAGACCATTCACGGATCTTCTCAGGTGATGCAAGTCCGATTTTAATCGCTGTAAAGTTGTTGATATTCATCTGACCCCATCCTCCTTAATTCTCTTCTGACATATCATCGACACCGACAACAGCTGCCTCTTCTGGGAGGTCATCTTCATCAATACCATCTTTGATTGTCAGATCAGCAATGGATTCTGCGTCATTTACATAATTCTGACTCGAAATATCCATTGTAGTTTCTTCTTTGAGTTCTTCCTGTTCCATCTGCTTGAGGTCCATCTCATTGCCATCGTCATCCATCATACGGACATCGAGTGCAAGAGCCTGTAATTCGTGAACCATAACACGGAAGGATTCCGGAATGCCAGGTTCTGGCAGATCCTTACCCTTAACGATAGCTTCATACGTCTTTGTACGACCCATAATATCGTCAGATTTAACAGTTAAAATCTCCTGCAGTGTATAAGCGGCACCATAACCTTCAAGAGCCCAGACTTCCATTTCACCGAATCTCTGACCACCATTCTGTGCTTTACCACCTAATGGCTGCTGTGTAACGAGAGAGTATGGACCAGTTGCACGTGCGTGCAGCTTATCGTCGACCATGTGCGCTAACTTAATCATGTACATGACCCCGACAGAGATACGTTCATCATATGCTTCACCTGTCATACCGTCATGGAGGACATACTTACCATCTGCGGATACGCCTGCCTCAGCCATGATATCTCTTAAGTCTTCATTCGAAACACCATCGAATACTGGTGTAGCAAACTTAACACCAAGAGCCTTAGCAGCCATACCAAGATGGAGTTCCAATACCTGTCCGATGTTCATACGAGAAGGAACTCCGAACGGATTTAACATAATATCGATTGGAGTACCATCTTCCATATATGGCATATCTTCAATCGGATTGATACGAGAGATGACACCCTTGTTACCATGACGGCCGGCCATCTTATCACCCTCAGAGATTTTTCTCTTCTGGACAACATAGACCTTAACGACCTCATTAACACCTGGAGCCAGATCTGTATCCTTGTCTTTTCTACGGAAAATACGAACGCTATGAACAATACCAGCACCACCATGAGGTACCTTTAAGGAGTTATCACGAACTTCTCGAGACTTCTCACCGAAGATGGCTAATAACAGCTTTTCTTCTGGTGTTGCTTCAGACTGACCCTTAGGAGTTACCTTACCAACCAAGATATCTCCTTCACGAACTTCTGCACCGACCATGACAATACCACGACCGTCGAGGTTACGGCATGCACTTTCGGATACGTTTGGAATATCGCGTGTAATTTCTTCTGGTCCAAGCTTTGTTTCACGGCATTCAATATCATATTCTTCAATATGAACAGAAGTATAGAAGTCTTCCGACTGCATTCTTTCAGACATGATAACAGCATCCTCGTAGTTGTAACCATGCCATGTCATGAAGGCAACAGTGACATTCTGACCTAATGCTAATTCACCATTCTGCATAGCAGGACCATCCGCTAAGATATCTCCAGGTTCAACATGTTCTCCATCCCAAACAATTGGTTTCTGGTTCAAACATGTAGAGGAGTTAGAACGATCATATTTAGTTAATTCATAAACTGTTTCTTTACCATTATCATCTGTTGTAACGATCTTATTCGCATCAACATATGTAACAGTACCAGCTGCTGTAGCAACACAAGCTGCACCAGAATAACGCGCAACCGCATATTCCATACCTGTACCTACATATGGAGAATGTGGGTTCAGAAGTGGTACGGCCTGTCTCTGCATGTTCGCACCCATGAGGGCTCTGTGTCCGTCATCGTTTTCGAGGAATGGAACGCATGCAGTAGCGACAGAAACTGTCTGACGTGGAGAAACGTCCGCATAGTCTACTTCGTTTGTATCGACCATGACTGTTTCACCAGCGATACGAGCAACGACCTGATCTCCGACCAACTTGCCATCTTTGATCTCATCGACCTGGGCAATAACGTGATCGTACTCTTCATCCGCATCCATATAATGAATTTCGTCTGTTAAAGTACCATCTTTTTCGACTTTACGATATGGTGTCTCAAGGAAACCATATTCGTTAACCTTTGCATATGTAGTCAAATAGTTAATCAGACCGATATTTGGACCTTCAGGTGTTTCAATAGGACAAATTCTTCCATAGTGAGAGTTGTGAATATCACGAACTTCGAAGGAAGCACGTTCTCTTGTCAAACCACCTGGACCTAAAGCAGAAATACGTCTCTTGTTCGAAAGTTCTGCTAATGGGTTTTCCTGGTCCATGAACTGTGACAACTGAGAAGAAGAGAAGAACTCTTTAATAGCAGCTGTCAGAGGTCTTGTATTTGTAAGCTGTTTTGGTGTTAAGTTAGCAACATCCGCAATAGACATTCTTTCCTTAACAACTCTTTCCATACGAGAAAGACCGATTCTAAATTGATTCTGAATCAATTCTCCAACTGTACGGATACGACGATTAGCCAGCATATCGATATCATCCTGGGAACCAACGCCGTCCAGCATTGTAAGTTCATAGTTATAAAGTGCATACATATCACTCATTGTGATAGTGTGCTTATCGTTAAGTGGATCGATACCGATCAAGTTAACGACTGTTTCTGCAGCATTTTCAACTTTAATCATCTGAACAGCAGCACCAACGAGCCAAATTGTTACACCATTGCTCTTAGTAGCTTCTGCTGTGATAGCTTCTTTGGAAGCGGAAGAGACCTTCTGTAATGGCTGATCTGGAATATAACGATCCACGAGGAATTCGCCATCTTCATTCATAAGATCCTCACCATTCTTTGTGACTCTACCAATCTTATAAAGACGGCAGCCAAGATCTAATACTGCTGTTACATTATCATTAGAGACTGTAACTGGCTGTGCATAGATACCAGAATATATACTTACTTCCTCATAGTTTGCAGCAATAACATCTGCATCTTCTGGAGTAATAACTGTACCAAGCTCGAAGCATGCGTCTTCATTATCACAATCGAGATCGTCTGCAAGAATACGACCGATCATTGCACCCTTATTATCTGCAGTAGGAACACTTACGATTGTTGGGTGAGAGAATTCATGTACGAAAGGTAATGCATGCATTGCAACACCCTTGTTGATCTTGTCTCTCAGCTCATTACGGAGCTGCTTTGTGATCAGTGTGCCTTTCTGACAAAGTACCTGTCCATTTGTTCCAATCAGATCTTCAGCAAGAACATTGCTTTCCATACGGTCAAGAATGTTCAGCTTCTTTCTAACCTTATAACGACCAGCCTTTGTTAAATCATATCTTCTATAGTCGAAGAACTTCGCATCCATCAGGTTCATTGCGCCATCTACTGTCGCAATTTCATCTGCTCTCTGGTTCTCATAAACAGTTAAGAGAGCTTCCTGCATTGTATTTGTCTTATCTGCGTTCAGTGTGTTCTTGACTTCTTCATAGTTGCCGAATACGGAAGTATACAGCAGCATATAGTCGTTCTGGAACTCACGTGTCTCCTCTGGCACAATAACATCTTTATAGACATCAAAGTTCAGTGCCTTAAGGAATTTTAGCATCTTAGTAGTATCAAACGCGTCATCTCCCTTTTCGAGATTTAATGACATGCCGATTGCTTTGAACAGAATAGAGGAAAGTACCTTTCTTCTACGGTCGATAGATACGTTGAGGATACGGCCGAGCGCTGCTTTCTTATCATCGCTCATGAATTCCAGCCATGTTCCACGGCTCGGAATCAGTTCACATGTATATGTGTCTTTACCTGTTCTTTCTTCTGTGACAATATCAAAGTACGCACCAGGGGAACGAACAATCTGGGATACAATAACTCTCTCTGCACCATTGATGATAAATGTTCCAGTAGGAGTCATTAATGGGAAGTCTCCAAGGAATACTTCTTCCCACTTAGTCATAACTTCACCTGTTTCAGGATCCATTACTTCCAGTTCCATACGTGCTTTTAAAGGAACACAGTAATTCGTCTCTCTGTACTTGCATTCATTGATTGTGTACTTTGGTTCACCGAATTCATAGTCAAGGAACTTCAGACGGATGTTTCCTGCAAAGTTAGAAATCGGATAAATATCATCAAATACTTCACGAATTCCATCTTTCAGAAACCAGTCAAAAGAATCTGTCTGAATTTCAGTAAGATCCGGCATTTCTAAACCGGAGGATACCTTAGAATAGTCTCTGCGAACAGCTTTGTTGCCGTAATGCACAACGTGGTATGTCTGCTTTGTTTCCATATTTCGCCATCCTTTCGCCTGCATTGCTTAACGCCGAAAAAGGGCACAACACCCCTACCCAATATTTCGACTTTTTTACAATTTACTATGTTAGCATGGTTTCACTCAATCCGTCAATTTACGGGAGCGTAAGACCCAGAATCCTTTATTTCTGGATATCACATCGCAATTTCCGAATATTTCCTGAAACTTTTTAATTGCGCTCTCTGCGCCTTGTTTTCTGCGGATTACCGCAATCAGATCACCATTCTTACGAAGATGTGTATATGCATCTTCGAACATCTGATAGATCACTTTCTTTCCGGCCCGAATCGGAGGATTCGTAATGACATGATCGAACATTCCTTCCACGCCGGCAAAACCATCTGAGACAAAACAATCACAATCTGCACTGTTCTTCTCACAATTAATCCGTGTCAGTTCCACTGCACGCGGATTTACATCCACTGCCGTAACGGAGGAATCAGGATGGAATGTCTTAAGCGTAATGCATAAGACACCATATCCACATCCCATGTCCAATATCGATCCCTTCAGGTCTTCTTTAGTTATCGCTTCTAATAAAATACGACTTCCATCGTCAATCTCTGTTTTCGAAAAGACACCATTATCCGTTACAAAAGTGAACAGATGCCCCGAAAACCGGAAAGAATGCTCCCTCCGGTTCTCTGTAAGATTTCGGTTGTCGGTAAAATAGTGTGCCGTATAACCATTGTCCTTTCTATAGGGCGGTAAAGCCGGATATAAATCCGGCCTTCCATTTCATGATTTAATTCTTTAAATTAAATTATTTGAATTCTACTGTAGCACCAGCATCTGTGAGCTGCTTCTTGATGTCTTCAGCTTCGTCAGCGGATACATCCTTCTTAATTTCAGCTGGGAGGTTGTCAACGAGCTTCTTAGCGTCAACAAGTCCGAGACCTGTGATACCACGAACAACCTTGATAACACCAACCTTGGAGTCACCAACTTCTTTAAGAACTACAGTAACTGCAGCTGGAGCAGCATCAACAGCTTCAGCTGGAGCAGCAGCAGCAACAGGAGCAGCAGCGGATACACCGTACTTGTCCTCGATTGCCTTTACGAGATCATTGAGTTCGAGAATTGTAGCTTCATCTAAATAAGCAAGAATTTCTTCCTGTGTTAACTTTGCCATTTTAATTTTCCTCCTTAGGCAGCTGCTTCCTCAGCAGCGACTTCTTCTTTTGCTTCTTCAGCAGGTGTTTCTCCTGCTCCTTTTGCCTCAGCAACAGCATTTACAACACGTGCAAATGAAGATACTGGAGCATTTAATACAGATAACAGCATAGAGAGCATGCCTTCTCTGTTTGGCAGCTGTGCAAGGTCATTGATTGTTGCAGTGTCTACAACTTTACCTTCGACGATACCGCCCTTGAGTACGAGAGCTTCGTGCTTCTTAGCGAACTTAGCCATAACACGAGCAGCTCCTGTTTCATCTCCACCGAATGCAATCGCATTTGGACCTGTAAGAACATCCTTCAGGTCTTCGAAGCCGGCAGCCTCAGCAGCCTTAGCAGCGAGAGTGTTCTTATAGATCTTCATCTCTGCGCCTTCAGCTCTTAAGGATCTACGGAGTTCCGTAACCTCAGCAACGCTCAGTCCACGGTACTCAGCGACAACGGTGGAAGAAGAATTTGTGAGCTTATCCTGAATCTCAGATACTACGCTCTTCTTTGACTCTAAAACAGTCTGATTCATTACTTCACCTTCCTATCTTGTTATCGCATACACATAAAGAAACCCTCGCGGAATTCACGAGGGCGATTAAAGTTTATAATAACTTCTCCTACCTCGGTAACATCATTAAGCTTCCGCCGTTACTGTCTATGGTACTTGATAACGACCATTATTGTATATGGACTTCTATATCTTGTCAACCCATTTCAGCGTTTCTATTTGAAATTGTCTGGTTTTATTCCTTATAATATTTTCATGATGAAATTATATGAAGGCTATATGCCATTTTTAACGTATCGTACGTATTATCGTATTATGGACGGAGGTAATAAGACACCTTTGATTCTTTTACATGGTGGACCCGGTTCTACACATAACTATTTTGAACTATTAGATTCACTCGCTATGACAGGTCGTAAGATTATTTCGTATGACCAATTAGGTTGTGGACTCAGTTATGTAGAAGGTCATCCAGAACTTTGGAAAGCAGAAACTTGGATGAATGAGCTTGAATGCCTCATAAACTATCTTAAATTAGATAGATTTTACCTACTTGGTCAATCTTGGGGTGGTATGCTCGCAATTCAATATAGCATTGAAAAGAAACCACAGGAACTAAACGGAATTATTTTATCAAGTACATTACCTGCTTCTTCTTTATGGGCTCATGAGCAACATCGTTTGATTTCTTTCATGTCGCAAGCCGATCAAGAGGCCATTGCCTTTGCGGAAGAAAACAACATTTGGAATCGACCAGATTATCTCGCTGCCAATGAGCGTTTCATGAGAGGACACTGCGCCGATATCCAACCAAATGACCCAGACTGTTTGACTCGTCCTAAGAAATCAGGTGAAGAATCGTATCTTTATGCTTGGGGTCCAAACGAATATAATCCGACCGGCACATTAAAAGATTTTGATTATACAGACCGTCTGCATGAGATTAAAGTACCCGCTCTTATCTGTTCTGGTACAAACGATTTATGTACGCCATTTATCGCAAAGACCATGTACGATCGTATTCCTCAAGCAAGATGGGAGCTGTTCGATGGTTGCCGTCATATGTGTTTTGCCGAAGATACAGAGCACTATTGTTCCATCGTAAACGAATTCATAGATTCTATCGAAAATAAAGAAGAGTTGCAATGATAACGTTGCAACTCTTCTTTATTATGAGATGATTTCAATCTCTTTCGGATAACTATTCAGCACTTCATGTCCATTTTCAGTTACTAAAATGAGATCTTCAATGCGGCATCCTAAAATGGACGGATGATAGATTCCTGGTTCAATAGAGAAGATATTACCTGGTACGGTAAGATCTACAAATGCCTGTGAAACATCTCCGTATTCATGATCCTGCATACCAATAAAATGACCTAAACGATGGGTAAAATCGTTCCCATAGCCTCCATCGGTAATGATATCTCTTGCCTTCGAATCAATATCACATAGACGTAACCCTGGTCGAACCATCTCTTCCGCTTCTTCATTTGCTCTACGAACAAGATTATAAATTTCCTTCTGTTCCGCTGTAAGTTCTGCTTTATAGAAAAATGTACGCGTCATATCTGAGCAGTAACCATGATATGTACAACCTACATCGAACAATACAACATCTCCTTCTTTCAGCTGGGTATGATCTGGCATATGATGAGGATCTGCTGCATTCTTACCAAATGCAACAATCGGTTCAAAAGAGAAACCATCTGCCCCTAAGGAAGTATAGATTCCCATAATTTTACTAGCCACTTCATCTTCATAGACACCTTCATAGATAAGATTCTTGAACTGTTCCATAGCAGCATCATTGATACGAGAAGACTCTTTCATAAGAACAATCTCTTGTTCCTCTTTGATAGCTCGGGTATGATCGACTGCTAAAGAACCATCGCAGAAATGGGAGGCAATCCCTTTCTCCATCATTGGTAATAAGAATCTGGCTTGTAATGTCTTATCAACACCTAGCACTTTGGAAGAATCAACATCTTCTCTCAAAAAATCAGCGATACAGTCTGTATCTGTATAGTATTTCTTTATAACACCGATATCTTCTGGAAAACGGAACAACGAATTGATATATAGAACAGGCTGTGCTCCTGCTTTTAACAAAAGGCCATAAAATCTTTCTCCAGGTTCAATATATTTACCAGTCAAATAAAAAATAGATAATGGATCTGTCACCAATAACTGTTCACATGATGTCTTCTCCATCACTTTCTTAACACGTTCTATCTGTAACATACAAATACCTCCATATTGCCATTATATACAAAAAAAGAGGGAAAGATCCCCTCTTAATTGATTATTCAACTGTGACGCGGATACCAGGACCCATTGTTGTGGATACTGTAACGTTCTTCATGTAAGCACCCTTGACAGTTGCAGGCTTAACCTTTAATAACTGATCATAGATTGCTTTGAAGTTCTGAGCAAGAGCTTCTTCAGAGAAGGAAACCTTACCGATCATAACGTTGATGTTACCATCTTTATCAACACGGTATTCAATCTTACCCTTCTTGATTTCATTAACAGCATCAGCAACGTTCATTGTAACTGTACCTGTCTTAGGGTTTGGCATTAATCCCTTAGGTCCGAGAACACGACCGAGCTTACCGAGCTGACCCATCATATCTGGAGTAGCAACGATAATATCAAAGTCAAACCAACCCTTCTGAATCTTTTCGATCATATCTGCACCGCCGACGAAATCAGCACCTGCATTCTTTGCTTCTTCTTCCTTTTCACCCTGAGTGATAACGAGAACCTTCTGTGTTCTACCTGTTCCATTAGGAAGTACCATAGCACCACGGATGTTCTGTTCAGCCTGTCTTGGGTCAACGTTTAAGAAGAAAGATACTTCTACAGAAGAATCAAACTTTGTTACAGATGTTTTCTTAGCTAATGCAACAGCCTCTGTGTAGCTGTATGTCTTGTTGCGGTCGATCTGAGCGAGCGCAGCTGTATACTTCTTTCCTGCCATGCTTACTCACCCTCCACTTCAATACCCATATTACGGGCTGTTCCTGCAATAATCTTATATGCAGCATCAACATCGTTAGCGTTGAGGTCTGGCATCTTGTATTCAGCAATCTCACGAACCTGAGCAGCTGTAACCTTACCGGCCTTAACCTTGTTAGGTGTTCCGGAAGCCTTTGTGATTCCGGCAGCCTTTTTGAGCATAACTGCTGCTGGAGTTGTCTTCAGAACGAAGTCGAAAGACTTGTCTTCATAAGCTGTGATGATAACTGGAACGATATCACCTTTACGATCCTTTGTCTTGTCGTTGAATTCTGTACAGAATGCTGGCATGTTGATGCCTGCAGCTGCCAGAGCTGGTCCCGGTTTAGCTCCACCTGCTGGGAACTGTAACTTGGAAACCTTTGCAATCTTTTTCTTTGCCATGTGGCTTTCCTCCTTATTTTCCTAGAAAATCACATGCAGTGGTCGATCGAATGTAATTGCGCATTCTCCCACGCATGAACACACGTTAATACGTGCGTATGCATAATACTATTAAATATGTGTATCGTCAATGAAAGAAAAGAAAAAAGTTCTCTTATCGAGAACTTTAGATTGCGGAACGATACTCGCTAGAAGATCTACCAATTACAATATTTCCAATTGGATTGAGGAAGATCAATAATGCAGATGTGCCTGTGCTTCTACCAAATGCCTTAGATTCTTTTAAGTTACGACGAATGGAAAGGATTGTGGAGAGGATCATACCAACAACACCTACCCATGCAAGAATCTGAATCTGCGTGAAAGAACCACCGATGAATCCAATCAATCCAACTAATGCACATACAAGCCAGATTTTACCCTGTTTTGGATCTGCCCAAGAAATACGGAATAATTCCATCTCTCTTACGAATGGGATAAATGCCTTAGACTTTGTAACGCCTGCTTTTTTGAAAACACCCATGCAACCGATTGTCTGAAGGACATACCATAATACAAAGATTACTGCATAAGTGATATAGATTTTTGTCTGTTCTGTCATATTATTCTTCCACCTTCTGAAGGTCTTTATAGTTCATATCTGTTGGTGTTTCTCTACCAAATAACATTGTCAGTACATTTGCGACCTGTGTCTGATCATTCATGGAACTAACTGTACCTTCCATACCGGAGAATGGTCCAGATAAGATTTTAACTGTGTCACCGACCTTAAAGTCAACAACAACTTTCTGATCCTGCTGAACAACTCTACGTAAAATAGATTCCATTTCATCTGGAGATACTGGGAATGGTTTTGCACCACCACCGGATGAACCAATGAATCCTGTAACGCCTGGTGTATTTCTTACAACATACCATGCTTCATCTGTCATCTTCATCTCAACGAATACATAACCTGGGAATAAATTATGCATCTTTTCAATTTTTTTACCGTTCTTGATTTCAATTTCCGGTTCTTCTGCAACGACAATACGGAATAAAGAATCCTGGATACCCATTGATTCAACACGCTTTTCTAGATTTTCCTTTACACGGTTCTCATGTCCAGAATATGTGTTGACGACGTACCAGAGCTTTTCATCCTTATCGTCAGAAAAAGTATTCTTGTCTTTATCTGTCATATATTATGCTCCGATTCCAATTAATTTTAATAAATAAGTAATTACAAATTCACATAGAACAAAGAAGACTGCAAAAAATGCTGTGAAGCCAATAACTTCCCCAGAATTCTGTAAAATACCTGGGTTATTTGTTCCCTGGCTCTTCCAATGTGGCCATCTGACACGTTTTGCTTCCTTACGGATACCACTTAATGAAAACCAATGATCTTTTGGTGCTTTATTCTTCTTTTCTTTTTTTGTTTCCTTCTGTACTGCCTTATCCTTCTTTTCCTCTGCCATCCGGATAACCTCCTATTTCGTTTCTTTATGGAGTGTAACTTTTCCACAATGTGGACAGTACTTTCTTAACTCCAACCGTTCGCGGTTGTTCTTCTTTGAACGATGCGTCGTATAGTTACGCGACAGACATTCCTCACAGGCGAGTATGACCTTATCATCTTTTGCCATTACGAAAAACTCCCTTCAAATGCTTATATACTCTAGCACATATCAGGAATTAGCGTCAATTATACATTATGGAACAACGGTTCTCAGACAAGATTTCTGCCCGAATTCTATCTTTTACACGCTTCATTCGACTTGCATATGTCTTTTCACTGCACCCAAGACGCTGTGCTGCTTCACGATATGTCTCTCCGCTCGCCCAGGAATGAACAGCCTGTCGATCCTGTGGTTTCATCTTATGGACTGTTTTGTTCAAATGCAACAAAGCTTCTTTTAGATAAAAGGCATAGTCTGGCTCATTCATTGGATTCGCCTGCGGATAGAATGCCCCTGTCTCACAATCCTCTGTAATCGGAGCATCTAGATTGACCAACTTATCTTTTGGAATCCTTCCCTTTGCCCTTGTTGCCCGGACCGCATTCAAAAGACGACGACGAATGACAAGATTGATAAAAGTACGGAAACCAGCATTCTGATCACTGCGATAATTTCGGACTGATACCATAAAACACACTTCCGCTTCTTGCAAATAATCTTCTTCATTCTCTTTTAACATTGGAAATTGAACAACTGCACTACGTACTAACATACGGACATAGTCATGATACATATCTTGTAATAGACGCATCGCGATAGGATCGCCACAGCGGGCAAAATAAATCAATTCATATTCGTTGTACATATCATATACCTCTTGCCTATTCAGCATCGCATATATGCTAGCGCTGTGCCTCCCATCCCTTCACTCATTTCTTTCTTTTTTCTATCGATGAATTATCATTTTAAGTGCAACACTTATAAAAAATAAAAGTCCATGAAT
>CAUWDF010000029.1:0-18806 GCA_963557245.1 uncultured Bulleidia sp. | reverse complement strand
TCTTGTTACCGACAACTTTGTTATCTTCGGTAACGAACTCGACATTGACTTCACGTTCTGTTGGAAGTAGTTCGGGATTCTTTTCATAGATTGCATAGACATCCATATCGGCCGTGATAGGTGTAGAGTCTGTGACAGTCTCTCCCGTACCATCTTCCTTTGTGTTCCATCCAACGAATGTATAACCTTCCTTTGCCGGAACTTCTGGGAAGTGACCAATGAGTGTAAGACCATCTTCGATTGTCTGCTTGATCAGATTATCTCCGATATGGAAGGACACAGTACGCATCTGGCCCTGTGGCTTATGATCCGTTTCGACATCCACTCTTACAATTTCTGAACGGTCACGAACTCTTAAACGATTACCTTCCGCATCATGCGATACGAAACCTACTGCAGAAATTGTCTGGCCTTCCTTAACAAAGGACTCTAACTTTTCACTTTCATCGCTCGAATATCCAATATAACCATCAATGAATACTCTCGCTTCCTCACCCTTGTTATTTGTGAGAATAATGTTATCGATGAGACCATCCGCATTACGTACTTCCTTCACTTTACCTTCAACCTTAACAAGTTTACCAAAGTTCTTATCATAGTTATCTGCTTCTTCCAAAGATGTTTCTGTAATCTTGACTGGCTTCTGACCTTCTAATGTCTTAACACTAATAGCCGATAACTGCTTATCACCAATATAGGAACTGATAGAGCCAGTAACCTGTACCTGATCTCCTACACGTAATGAATTATCATCAATAGGGAATACATTAATACCATTTCCTTCTTCATCCTGAATATAGATTGTATTAAAGAACGCATTCTTACTATCTGCTGTACCAGATGCTACAGTTCCTTTTACCGTAAATACCTGTCCCTCTTTACCATGACGTGCTGTTTCAATGGTACTGATTGTTGGTTCTTTCTTAACTGTATTCAAGATATTCTTAGCCATGATACCGTTCGAATAACTTACCTGATCTTCTGCCGATACTTCGAAGTTTGAAATAAAGACTGTTCCAGCTGCAATCACATGTCCTTTTCCAACCGGTTCTGTCGCAAGAGATACAACATCCCCTTTCTGAATTACCGCTGTATTTTCGTCATATGGTGCAGAGTAGCTCAGCACTGGCTTATCGTGTCCCTGCGCTGGAGCTTTACTGTTAATCGAATAAGTTGTGTCATGTCCGAATACAACCGGTGTACCTTTACCAGCATTGATCGAACATCCAGAATAAGAACTATATTTCAGTCCAGACTCCCTTACCCCATTTAGCATCTGCTGAACAAATGGATCCTTACTTTCATAATTATAATCATCAAAGTACAGACGGTATGGCTGCCCACCATTATCCTCTTTATCAATCAGTTCATCATCGTTGATACGCATTGTGGAACCGATTCCTTTAAGCATATTATTTGCCTGTTCATAAGATGTATATGGAAGACCGTCATTTGAGTCCTGATAGTCCGCAAGACCTGTTACGATTGCTGTACCACCATTGTTGACATAATCACTCACAACATTTATAAAACTCTGTTCAAATACACTAGGCTTTGCATCCCCTGTATATTCACTTGTGTACTTTAATGGAGCCGATACAACAAGCAGAGTGACATCCTTTAAGTCATTGGCAGTGATTTCTGTACCTGGCTGCGCAATCTTTACCTGGATATTGTCCTGTGTACCCATATTGATGAAGTTACCCATATTACCAGAATAATAACCATTTACATAGTCATTGTAATGTGTACCATCAATCAATACTTTTGTAGCAATTGTTGGATCCGATACCTTGAGTTTCAATACATCTGTAAATGTATATTCCTGACCGTCAAGATCTGCAACAAGCTTAACATTTACATTGAATCCACCAGCCTGTTCCACTGTATAAGGGAAGGAATATGTAAAAGACTGTCTAGCACCAACCACACCATTGTTACCAATTGTAGTAACATCTGCTGTTTTAAATGGTTCTTCCTGTCCTTCTAATGTATAAGTGAGGGACTTAACAGTCATATCATCTTGCATGTTGTTATAAATCTGCGAAGAAAGTGTTACTTCATCTCCCTTAATTGGCATAGCAACATCTGAAGAAGTATTCGATACACCTGCATTGACACCTTCGCCTACCCAAACAGGAGCTGTAACAGCAACATTCTTATCTGGCTGTGTAACACGTAGATAATAATAGCTGTAGTCTGCTGGAAGGTTCGTAAAATTCAACTCAGCTGTTCCACCTGTATATGTCTTTTCAGCTAATGTACGACCACCGTTAACAATGACTTCTACTTTTGTAGTACCTGTTGTATCAGTAGGGTCGTTGAGAGATACATTGATATCGACGTTATCCTGCTTACCAAGAATCGATCCCATTGCATTTCCATTTAAAGAATAGAGGATAGAGAGATCATTATCTTCTGTAGCATATACACGATAGTTCTTAATTGCATCATAGATAGAATCTTCTGTCAGTCCATCTGCTAATACAACTGTTCTAGCTGTATTCGAGTCACCCCAATTACCTTTATGATTGTCCTGGTTATTGGTTGGAGCGACATGCCATCCCTTGTCTAAGGCTCTTGTGTAATAGCTATAAGATGGGAAATAACCAGAAGCACCGATTGCCCCCTCACCATTACCAACTTCGACCATTGTCATTTGGTTATCTGTCACTGGACTATATAAAGCAAAGTCCATGAAGTCACCAAATGTATCACCTGGGTGGTTGAACTGCGAAATTGTCTCAGGATTCTCATTTAATGTGTTGAAGTATGCATCTAATACTTTATAGTTATCACCCTTCTTATATGGTTCCATATTACGGCTTTCGAATCCCTTAGAATTGAAAGTATTAATATGACCTGGAGCGCCTCCAGACCATGTCATCTCAAATCCATAAAGACCAACAAAAGTTCCATTTTCTTTTGCTGTAATATCCCGAGCCGCCTTTCTACCTTCACCCCATTCTGCGTTAACACTCTCTGCTTCTGCATCCCCCAAATGAATCTTCTGATCTGGAGTAGCACCATCAAATGAGTTCGAGTGATCTGTAACAGCTAAGAAGTCCAGGTTAGGTACATCTGCAGCATGTTCAAATGCCTGTTCAACAGAACCTGTACCGTCGGAAATATTTGTATGCGAATGTAACTGTCCAAAGTACAGACCATAATCACCTAAAGCAACTGGAGCTTTATAAGTAAAAGTATAAACTTCTCCTGTCTCAGCTTCAGTGTCATCGGTAGCTGGCTTATAAGCGATTGCTTTGATATTAAGGTTCTTACCTCTTTCTGGGGTCTTGTTAACAACAATATCTTCTGTATACTTATTTTCTTCGGTCACTTCTGGATCCGCTGGCTCAGCACCATCTTCTGCCTTTGTGTAATAAATTTCTGTACCTTCCGCAGCCTTTAATGTAATTGTATCGCCTTCCTGAACGCTCGCACCATTCACAGGACTAGCTTCTACTTCTAGACCTTGGATTTCATTTGGCTCTTCTGGATCTGGAGTTGTGCCACCTTCTATCTTAAAGAACTTCAAAGAGAACTGATCTTCTTTTCCTGCTCCGATGGAACCGAAAGAACTCCAGTTATTCTTATCTGCATACCATTCGATATAACTGTTACGAACCGTATTCTTCACATACCAGCATCCGTTTTCTGCCTCTTCTAATACCCACTTATCATTATTTTCACCAAGTGGCATACTAGAAAACTGATCACCCATAGCTAGTTTCTGTCCATTATAGACAAAAGAGAATGTATCATCGTTATTTTCTTCTACCGTCCAGACATCATTCGCTGAATTGAAGCCTGTTACAGTACCATCTTCGGAAACGGTAACATCTGTACCATTGTTGTAGAAACCAGTATAAGTTCCAGACAATGCTTTGTTATATGCTGGAGCGTAGATAACGACCTGATCTCCATCTGCAATTGGACCATCGTTCGTCTCTTCAGCAGCAACCGTATATCTTTGTGTCTGTACTTCGCTATATGTTCCGTTCAGTTCTGCAACTGCTTTTAAGGTGCAGTTTTCAACAATCGTTGGCTGATTGGCAGAAGAATATTCTACTCTAGTATTTGAATTCTTTGGATCACTGCCATCTAAAGTGAAGTAGATCTTAGCTCCTTCTGTTGTTGTGCTTAAAGTAATTGCTGTATTTTTAGCAACTTCACCAGATTGTGGAGAAACCTGTGGAGCAGCTACTTTTACATCCGATGGATCATCATTGATTACCGTATAAAGAGTAAATTCGTGTGGATATCCGGCGTTGATTGTTGTGTTCTTATACGCACGGAACTTATACTCATTCGCTTTATTACTTGCAAATGTGACTGTATCTCCATTGATACCCTTGAAAATATAATTTCCTTCTTCTGTTTTTTCAAATGCCCACTGGTATTCTTTTTCCAGAATACCATTTGTGTTACCACCTTTTGGGGCAAGATATTTTCCAGTGTTATCCTGGATTTTTACTTTGTCACCTTCTACTGTAAGAGTTACCTTTGAATCTTTTGAAACTGTTGTTTTGTTTCCTTTGTCGAGTTGGTTCGCAAGTACCCATCCATTTTCAAGATTGCCAGTTGCGTAACTCACTTCACCGTCATCGACTGCCATAACATACTCACCTGTCACTAGGTCATCTGTGAACTTTTCAATTGTCACCTTACCTTCTGCATACGCAGTCAGTGGTACAAGAGAAAAAGTCATCACAAAAGCCATTAAAAATGACAATGCTTTTTGTAAAGCCTTTTTACGTTTCATACCTTTCTCCTCTCTTTTGCTTATTTCACAACCGCGCCCTTAGGAATATCATGTCCAAATAAGAATGCGCTGATTGCTGCTACAATCGGTACAGTCAACAAGATTCCCATCGATCCTGCTACACTTTGTATCACTTCAATACATATATAATCGGTGTTTATCAATTGAATGAACGGAATCTCATATGTCTGTACCAGTATCAACATGTTCAATGACGATCCTGCAAAAGCTAAGATTAACGTATTCGCCATTGTACCCATAGCATCTTTACCAATATTCATTCCCGAAAGAAATAAATCTTTGGTTGTCATCTTAGGATTATGATCATGTAGTTCACTAATAGCGGAAGCAATACTTAACGCAACATCCATTACCGCACCTAGTGCTGAAATCAAAACACCACATACTAATAATCCGCTGATTTTAAGCCCCTTATCTGCCCCATATAAAATCAGATTCTCTGCTTCTGACATATTGAATCCATTTAATGGGGATAACTTACATACAATGGCAGCAAATCCTCCTGCTGTCATAACTCCAAATACACAACCAAGGATTGCACATACTGTTTTCTTACTCATTCCATTTAATAGTAATAAGGATCCCGTCGCCGCCACAGCAATTACACCTATCGTCACGATAATAGTAGAATACCCTTTAATCACTGCAGGAATGAGAATCCACCAGATTACACCCACCGTAAAAATCAGACCAACAATCGCTCCAACCCCCTTTTTTCCTCCTAGCAATGCTAAAACAAGAAAGAAAAGAAGAACAAATCCACCTACAATCACACCTCTGTCATAATTGAACATAGATGCATAATACTGCCCATTATCATCTGTCATGATTCTTACAATGACATGATCTCCTTGTTCCACATCAACATTGAACATCGCACTCATATAATTGGTAAGAGACATAACTTCATCTTTATGTACCCCATTCCGAATCCGAATTTCTAATTCCTGCGTTCCGACTCTTCTACCTTCACTATTCGCATCGTCCCGTTCGGCATCATCCTTTAAGACAGCCGTTACTTCTGCTTTGGCATAGGTCAATTGACTACTACTAGGATCTACTTCATCCGAATCTTTATTGACATATACCCCAAACGCAACAAGTCCTACCATTAAGACTAGAGACACAATCATACTTACAATCTTGCGTGACTCTTTAAGCCGTTTTTTTATCAATTCATTTATCTCTTTGAGACTTTTTGTCATACATTCTCCCGCATATGCGTTTCATACATTATAAAAAGTATCGATTCTTTCTCTCTATCATGTTTATGTTAAAAAGATGAAATATTTCCATCAATCCAATACAAAAAAACCGGATGTGTATATATCCCATCCGAGATATATACCTTCCGGTTTTTATAATTCCACTATTCAACGCCTAAAGCAGCTTTTACAGCTGTACGGATACCATTACAAGAGTTTGTTGCTCCAGAAACAGCATCTGTATCGAGATCCTGAGATTCGATTAAAGCTGGAATGAACTGTTCTTCTGCACCTGCGTAGATATTAGGTGTTTCTGCCTGTTCAAGTACATTGATTTCAGAAATGCTTCCATCCTTAACAACGACTTCAACCTTGATTGCACCATTGTTACCCTTACCTTCGCCTGTGTAAGTACCATCTTCAAAGTTACCCTTTGCTGGTTCAGCTGGCTTTTCTTCCTTAGCTGGTTCTTTCGCATTATTTTCCTCGAAAGCAACATGCTTTGTCAGTCCACCACGGTCTTTGATATATTCGATTGCATTACGTGCAGAAACACGTCCGAATACAACAGCTTCACCAAGACCTACAGAATAGTAAGCACCCTGTGTATTACCAATAACTTCACCTGCAGCATAGAGACCCTTGATAGGATTTCCTTCTGTGTTTAAGACACGACCTGTTGTATCTGCAAGTAATCCACCTAATGTATCCATAACACCAGGAGTAACTGGAACTGCATAGAATGGACCAGCCTGGTATGTATCAGCCTTTTCAACAACCGCATCGTTTCCGATTCCGTCTGTCTTCAGGTTAGCAACTGTTTCTGTAAGAGCAGCTGGATCTACTTCCATAAGACCTGCTAATTCTTCAATTGTATCAGCCTTTAATACAAGACCGCTCTTGTCGATACCTGTCATACGATATTCATCGAAGAAGTCCTTTTCTTCGATTGCCATGAATTCCTGATAAATTGCATCAGAATAAACAGCGAATGCTTCTCCGTCTGTCTGCTTTAAGATATCTTCAGAGATACGACGATCGGAACTTGCTTCGGAGAATTCATTTGTGAAACGCTTACCTTCTTTATTAACGAAGAAGACACCTGCGTTCTTAATTGGAAGCTGCATCTGAATAGAGAATGGAACAACTGCACAAGATAACTGAATCAGATCCATGTTTGCTGTATCTGCACCGAGTTTCTTAGCCATAACGATACCATCACCCATGTTACCCTGAGATGGAGCTAAGTGAATGCCCTTTAAGCCTTCTCCATTTTCTTTAACAATCATTTCTTCGTTACTTTCGTAACCACCTGTTGCAAGAACAACTGCTGTTGTGTCGATTGTATATTCCCCATTTGGACCATCAACCTTAACACCTGTAACTCTTCCTTCTTCATCTGCAACAATTTCTGTTGCAGGAGAATTATAACGAATCTCTACATCGTTCTTTTCAACCTGTTCTTTTAAGACACGTACCAATTCAACACCTGGAATTGTTCCGTCTGTTGGACAATGAAGGTCATTATAACGAATCTTACCCCATTCAGATCCGAATCCTTCTAACCATTCAATAACTTTAGGAGTCTCTGTTGCTACAACTGCACCCATACGTGGATCAGAGAAACCTTTACCATTCTTGTAAATTCTGTCTACAAGATCGATTGGCTGTTCTGGCTTCTTACCCTGTTCATCCATGTGCTTAGAGTTTGTACAGTTCATTCCACCGAATGCCATTGTTGTACTACCACCAGCAAAGGACATCTTTTCGAGCACAACAATGTTATCTGCTCCATTTGCCTGTGCTTCGACTGCTGTTGCAAGACCTGCACCACCAGCACCGATAATAACCATGTCGAACTGCTCGTTCTTAGAAGTGTTTGCGTTTGCAGAGTCAGCTGGCTTTCCACAACCAGACAGTAATCCTGTCAGCATGGCACCAGCGACAAATAATGCCGCATGTTTTTTCATTTTCTTTCCTCCCATAAAAAAACCCCTCAATCAAAATTGAAGTATTTACGAGTGAACAAATTACAAGTGATTGATAAATTGTTAACTAGTAAGGTATACCGAATATAGCATGTGTATTCCTAACAAGTCAACGAAACAAGAATGATTCCGCAATAAATCTATATGTTCAAAAAATTGAGCGATTTTTTTGTTCTTTATATTATAAGTTTATTACATATCGTTCTTTTATGAGCATGTTTTAACTAAATTTACAGTTCTGCATACGTTCATATCGATAAATGAACTTTTCGAGCACCTGTTCAGTTTACGATTATTGTACATTTTTTTGTTATATATGCATGATATTGTAATACTATGCACAGAAAGAGGAAAATACATGCTGAAATTTTGTAATCAAAAACAGATAAAAAACATATACATATTTTCTTCAATTTCCTATGTCATTGTCTAGATAAAAATTATTTAACAAAACTTGTTCCAAGCTTACAAAATGTCGATAAAGATACAATCCAATCTACAATCCATCCCGGTGATATCATCTTAGCGCCAACAGACGTCTCCCCTATGAACTCGCTATGATTCCCAAAGCACATCAACAGCGTCCCTATGTTGTTGCCCAAGTGACAAAAAGGGAATCTATGCCTACTGTGTTTCCTCCAATCTCAAACTGATGAATCGAAACTTCTGTTATCCCTTACTCAGTAACGTATATGCAATGAAAAAAGATGATTACATTGACTTAAGAAAGATCCACAAAATCAGTTATAAACATATCATCTGTATCTTAGATCATCTCAAAGTACCCTCAATTCTTACCATTAATACCATTATTTCAAGAGACCCTAAGTTACCGTATATTCCACTCACAAAGGAAACACCCCCAAATTATTTATATACCGTCACACAATATAAAAGGAAACTTTATTATGTCATTTCTTACAAGCGTCCCGATTTTAAAGCTTATCGTATCACCGACGAACCTTCTCGCTTTCCAATTACCATCCAAGGGCAGAAATTGTTCATTCAAACCGAAATCCGTTCCATTTCAAACCCAAACCGTGCTCCTCCACTTTTCTTTGTTGGCGATACATACAAAAAGAATATCGATAGCTATATCGCCAAGCAGAAAGCAAAACGACTCTCTCCTTCTACCGACCACTATTTTGTCTATTCACCAGGACAGCTTCTCATGCATGAAGAAGAATCCTATGCCTTTCTCTATTCCTTTCGCCATTCCCATTTTGGTGTTCTAACGGACCAAGACTCATATGTCCCTTGTCTTAAGAAACTCGGAGATCTTTCTCTTTATCAAAAAAAGGGAAGACTAAAACAAGAAGAAGTACAAATCATTTCAGAAGATCTAAAAGAAATGGACACGCGATGTTATTGGGTACCACAAGCTGTTCTTCAAGAATATAAGAAAGTATAAAAATATAACCAATCTATATATGGATTTCCATTATGGAACTTCCTCTGCCCAAATATGACAATAACACTTTGCAAAGAACCAGATAGTCCATATGACGCTGAAACAATCAAAGATACTCTTCCTTATGATCGGTCATGTAGCAAATTCCGTACATACCGTCCTTGGAGAAGGTTCTTCTGCCGTCGTACCTATGACAAAATCAAAAAACAACGACCGCAAAGCCATCTCTATTATTGGTAATGGCGTTGTCTGTCCCTTTCATCCAAACAATTTAGAATATAATCCCAAACAAAAGACACAATCTCATTCATAGGATTGTGCCTTTTTCCTTTATTTTTCGTTATACGCAGCCATGAACGATTCAATTTCATCAGCTTCTCGCATAACGCCTTCACTCAAGCATATACAACCATCTTCCGTAATCATTAAATCATCTTCAATACGGATACCAATCTTCTCTTCATTAATATAGAGACCTGGTTCATCTGAAATAACGGAACCCGGTCTTAAGACTGTATCTTCGACTGCAATATCATGACAATCAATTCCAATAAAGTGAGATACTCCATGCATATAATACTTTCCAACTTCACTGATATCATCAATCAATCCCAAACGGATCAGTCCTTTACCAAGTACTTCCTTTGTAATCTCATTCAGATCTCTTGTTGTTAAACCTGGTCTAGCAGCTGCTTTAACTGCTTTATTCGCCTCTAAAACTATTTCATAGACCTCTCTCTGACGCTCTGTGAACTTACCATTGGCTGGATATGTTCTAGAAATATCACTACAGTAATTATTATATTTAGCTCCAAGATCGAACAGAACAAGGTCACCATCTTGAATCTCATCACGGTTTGTAGAATAATGCATGGAACATGCATTAATACCACTACCAGCAATCGTTCCAAAAGAGAAACGTGTCGCACCTTGATAACGACAAGAAGCCTCAAAGATTGCCTGTGCTTGATACTCTTTCATACCTGGCTTTAATTTTGTCAACATATCTTTTAATGCTTTATCTGTAATAGAGATTGCTTTACAAATATCATCAATTTCATCCTGATCCTTGATTCTTCTTAACTTACCAACAAGTGGACGTAAGCTAGCAATACGGATATGTGGATATGTCTCATGGAATTTCTTTGCCACAAGAACATTATAATCATCCATATCTTCCGGCTCACAACGATAGGTATCGAAATATGCCACATCTAAATTATGCATATCAACATTGCGACTAAGATATGTATCTAATTCACTCATATACCCAATATTATCAACAGATGTATCTGCGAGCTCTGCCATCTCTTCTTTAGTTGGCATCTTACCTGTCCATCTTTCCATAAACGGATCTGTCTCTTCAATAAAGATACGTTCTGTACGTACACCGTTGACTTTCATCAGAACAACTGACTGTTTCTGTCTTTCCGAACCTGTCATCCAGAAGAAGCTACTGTTCTCTTCAAATGGATAATAATCATCTTCATTTGTATGATGCGCAATACCAGAATGAAGTACTAGTATACTATTATCCTGCATAATATCTAATGTATTTTCACGATGTAATTTTGTATTCATAAGAAATACCTCCTGTGCTCAATTATATAATTTATCCATAAGAATGTATCCACGAATATCAACGAAACAATCTATCCATTTTCTTGCAAGGATATATAAAGAAAGATTGTTCGATATCACATTTTACTTTTTTAGGGATTCGTTCATAATATAGAGGGATAAAGGAGCAATTATGATTATTGATCAAATTGATAAGAATTTATTGGACCTTGCAAAACAGTCCGACACAGACCTGAAAGAGGTCTACTCAAAAATCGATGAGATTTGTTTACAGAACTCCGATCGTATTTTATCTGCATTTATTGACAATGCAATCGCATATTCTGATTTTGCAGATATCAACGGTTATGGAATTTATGATGCAGGACGTGATAAATTAGAAAAGATCTACGCAACTGTTCTTGGCACAGAAGATGCTTTAGTACGACCACAGATCATGAGTGGAACAAACGCTCTCTACTTAACTTTCTCCGCTTTATTAAAGCATGGAGATACAATGATTTCCATTACAGGAACACCATATGATTCCTTACAAGAAATGATTGGAATCAGTGGAAATTCCACCCAGTCTTTAAAAGAATATGGCGCCAAATACGAACAAATTGATCTTATCAACGATACTTTCGATGAAGAAAAGATTGTCGAACGCTTAAAGAAAAATGATGTCAAATTGGTAGAAATCCAAAGATCTAGAGGATACTCTCATAGAGCTTCACTTATGTTAGAGAAAATAGAACATGTCATCTCTAGAATTCGTGAGGTCAACAAAGATGTTATCATTATGGTCGATAACTGCTATGGAGAGCTAGTCGAAACAAGAGAACCTGGACATGTCGGGGCCGATATCGTTGTTGGTTCCTTAATGAAGAACCTCGGTGGTGGCGTCGCATCCACAGGCGGTTATATTGCAGGACGTGCAGATTTAATCGAAATGGTCGCAGATCGTCTGACCGCTCCTGGTATTGGAAAAGAGCTGGGTGCAAACTTTAACCAGAACAACAACTTCTTCAAAGGTCTGTTCATGGCCCCTAACGCTGTTAGAAGTGCTCTTAAGACACAGACATTTGCAGCCTATATGCTTGAAAAGCTCGGTTATAAAAATGTTTCTCCAAAATGGGATGAAGAACGTACCGACATCATTCAGACAGTCGAACTAGGTACTGAAGATAAGCTTGTAAAATTCACACAAGGTATACAGGAATCTTCTCCCGTAGACTCTTATGTGCATGTATTACCAGCCCCAATGCCTGGTTATCCATTTGATGAAGTTATGGCATGTGGCGCCTTTACACAAGGTAGTACAATCGAATTAAGTGCTGACGCTCCCGTCATTCCACCTTATACACTCTATATGCAGGGTGGTCTCTCACTTGAGTATGGAAAGTTATCTATCTTACTAGCATTAACAAAAACACAAAAGGAAGCTTAACAGCTTCCTTTTTGTCCACCATCAATACGAATAATGGCATTATTAATATAATTTGCTTCCTCACTGATCAAGAACTTTACTAAATATGCTACTTCTTTTGGTTTTCCATAACGCTGAACTAGAATTTTTTCACACTCCTCTTTTAAGAATTCTTCATCGTATCCATCCAGTTCATTTTCTGTTCCAATAAAACCTGGTGCAATTGCATTAACATTGACATATGGTGCAAACTGCACTGCAAGATCATGTGTCAAAGAGTTCAATGCTGCTTTTGAAGCATCATAATCAAAGCTCATTGGATAGTAAGTATTGATTCCATTCGTAGAAGATATATTGATAATACGACCATATTCTTGATCTAGCATATGACGATAGACCCTCTTACAACAATTATACGCCCCTACGACATTTACATCTAAAGTACGCCGGAACTCCTCTGCTGTCTTTAAAGAAAAAAGATTAGAAAGATCAACAGCCGAATTATTCACTAGAATATCGACCCCGCCAATCTGTTCTTCGATTGTCGTAACCATTTGATCAACTTCTTCTTCTTTGGATACATCCGCATATACAGCAACGCATGGTACATGATAGTTCTCCACAAGGAACTCCTGTAAACGTTCCGCTTTTTCTTTAGAATGGCAATAGTTAATCGCGATTGCATAGCCATTTTTAGCCAATTCAATAGCAATTGCTTTTCCAATTCCATTGGCAGCACCAGTAATTAATACAATTTTACTCATATACAAAAAAGAGCTTAATAGTTAAGCTCTTGAAGAATACTTTCCGTCTGCTGTGGAAACAAGAATTCTTTCTCCTTCATCAATGAACTGTGGAACACGGAGGGAAAGTCCTGTATCTGTAACAGCATCCTTTGTCTGTGTAGTTGGAGCACCCTTGATTGCTGGTGTTGTTTCTGCGATTGTAAGCTCAACCTTATCTGGAAGAGAAATTGTAAGAACCTGCCCCTCAAAGATCATAAGAACAATATCCATACCTTCAATTAAGAAATACTTGTTGAAACCAACCTGTTCTTCATCAAGTTCATATGTTTCAAATGTTTCCATATCCATGAAATAATATGTAGAACCTGCAGAATAAGAATACTGTGCTGACTTTCTTTCGATAACAGCTGCTTCAAACTTTGTAGAAGCGTTAAAGTTTCTTTCCTGTGTAGAACCTGTCTTCAGATTCTTCATCTTAGTCTTCAGAATCGCTGCGCCTTTACCTGGCTTTACATGCATGAAATCCAGAACCTGCCATGGATCTCCATCAACCATTACTGTTAAACCTGTTTTAAAATCGCCTGCTTCAATTGCCATAATTACCACCTTTTTCTATACTTTTGCGCTAATATTTTACCAATTTTATTGCATTTTATCAACAAACCGGCTAATGAATCCTCTATATTCCCTGATTTCCACATAAAAACCCGCAAGTGATCACACTTGCAGGTTTGAAAATTAGAATAATTCTTTCTTCTGTTTATCTTTATGTTCTTTGATATATTTGTTCCACTTGATATAACCATAGGTTGTATTTGTAAAATAACCAAGTTTAAGAACAAGTAATACATACTGACCAGAAAGGATATTAATAATCGTTTCCATAATGGCTGAAATATACCAAGCAATCCACTGTTCTTGTAAACGGAAGAAGATAAATAAGCCATTCGCAATCGCCACTGCTGATCCACACGCATCCAAGTAAATAATTGCTGTCTCCAATGTCTTATTACCACCCAAGAAATCTGTATGGATATTCAAACCACTAATGATATATCCAACTACAACTGTAAATACAAGAATACCAATAATAACAAGAACTTCCTGCCAGCCTGTTAACTTTCGAACAGCTGTCAGCTCTTCTTCATCATCATCTTTATGCTTCGACCAGTTAATATAACTCAATATATCAATTGGAATCCAGAAGAAGAGTGTTGTAACAATAGATGAGAAACGATACATCAACACAAGACACTCAACAATCTCAGTAACTTCTACACCAAGAGAAACAAGGAAATTATAACGTGACTGTTTCGAGATCAACAACTCACATAAGATATTTAAGAAGGTATCCATCAAGTAAAGCAACATGATAAGGATACCATTAACACCATTCGCACTCTGTTCCGGGAATGCTACAGCTACAATTGCTGCAAGCGCCATAATCGATAAGAACCAACACTTTTCATAAGTTGTAAACATCTTTGCGAATACAACCATGATAGCTAAAGAGGCGAACATAATAATCAACGCAATACCAAGGTTGAAGATTGGCATATTAACATTTGCAGCGGTCTCCCGATAAGAATCTACGAATTCGGTCTTTGTCGGATCCTGATGATCAAAGTAAAGCATTGTACCATCTTCTGCTTCAAATTCATAAGCAGTGATGGAGTCCTGATCTAATTTCAGATAATCCGCATAAGAATATGTAACAACCATAGATTCATCGCCATGTTTATAGGTAACATCACATACAGTTGATTCATCATCATAATCTTCTAAAGCTCTATCTCGTTCCATTTCAACAGTGCCAACGTACTCTGCACTACCATAGTCCGCATTGACTTTGTTTACCCCCACAAAAAACGAGACTGCCGATCCAAGCAACATCAGACATAATAAAATAATTTCAAATGTTCTGAGTTTTTTGTTCGGTTCAATATTCTTCTTCAATTTTTCTAACATAAATATCCCCCACAAAAAATCCATTGGTATTTTTGCACAAAAATATCAAATATACAATTCTTTTTTAATGTATATTCAAATCGAACAGTTGTTGCTATTGCGTCCACAAACTGTATTTTATCAACATAAAATAAAAAAGCAGAATACATAAAACGTCCTGCTCTATCCGTCATTTACAAACTTATTTACGATACTTTTTACGCATGAGTGCCATTACAGCCGCTCCAGATCCTGCAGTAATAGCTGTGATTCCAGCAAATACGGAAGCAAAATCTCCCATCTGTACACCTTCCGACTTAGAAGTGTCCTTATTTGGCATGTTCTGTTCTGGATTGTTTGTTTCTGGCTTCTGTCCTTCGGACTCTGTTGTGAGCTTTGTCCAATGCGCATATAATGTCTTATCTTCACTAGACTTTAAGCTTTCAACTTTATTGCCACCTTCTTTTGCGTCAAACCAACCATCAAATAAATAACCGTGTCTTGTTGGATCTACCGGGAAGACTACTTCCTACTGTTTTGCGTTGAAAATCATACAATTTTCAAAATCATTTCTAGCTAGTCACTTTCAACAAAAGAACATATTAAATTATTGCGAGACAGAGCTATACTGCATTGAAAGGATGGATAAGATGAATAGAGTAAGAAAATATGTATCCGTTGTTTTATTGAGCGGGTTACTATGCAGCAACACCATTGATGAATTGACTTTTCATGTGAGAACTGGAGAATTGTATATTAATAACAACTTTTTTGGAGAACAGATATATGATTAAGGAAATGAAAGTTCAAATATTACATTTCTGAGTGGATGGCAATCCTTAGGCAAAGATTCTTATCGAGTTACATGGGCAAAAGGGACCTCGGCAGCTATGGTCGCTGCTGCTCTTTCCGCATATTTGGGAACATTAGGACCAGCAGGTGTCATTGCCGCAATGGGAACTGGGGCATTATCTGCTCTAGCTAGCCACAAATGTACACTGCCCCCATGATGAATCTACCATATAGGCATGTATAGTCGTTCACAGCTAGTACAGGAGATAAATATGGTCCATACTATTCCACTTTCTAATATCAAATCCCATAATTAAAGGATGGTGAATATCATGAAGAAATCTTTATCGAAATATAAAATCATTTTATTTGCATAGTTCATCCTATGTGGAGTATTGCTTGTAGGAATTGGAGTCGCGACCGTGACAAATAACTCAGTTCTACAAGACGCCATTGGAACATGCGTGAAGCTATATGCATTTTCTTCAATCGGAGTAGCTCTTCTTGTGGCTTATTTAAAAGATGAATTATTTAAAAGACTGGAAACAATAGATACCAATTCCCTGGCTTTAAAACAATACAAAATCTATAAACAGGCAGCAGGCAAAACCGCAAAATCGATTCTGATTTCCGTAGGTGTAAGACTTGCTGCTTTTAACTTGGAAGAACTAGCATCCCTTACTCGATTTGATGAAATGGAACTGGAACAAATTGGAGAAAGAAAAACAGCATTATTTGCGATTATTCCAGATAATGATTCCACATTTAATTTCATTGTAGGAATGCTATATACCCAACTTTTCCAAATGCTTTATTATCAAGCAGATTATGTTCATGGTGGAGAACTTCCTGTACCAGTCCATTTCCTAATGGATGAATTTGCCAATGTCGCACTACCAGATGAATTTGATAAGTTACTTTCTACGATGCGTTCCAGACAAATCTTTGTATCTATTATTTTGCAGAACCTGGCACAGATCAAAGCATTATACAAAGATAGTTGGGAATCCATAGTGGGAAACTGTGATGAACTTTATTATCTAGGCGGTAATGAACAAAGTACTCATAAATATATCAGTGAACTTCTTGGTAAAGAAACGCTGGATACCAACACGTTTGGTAAATCTACAGGTCATAGTGGAAGTTATTCTACAAATTTTCAACAGACAGGAAGAGAACTATTAACAGCTGATGAAGTCCGATTGTTAGATAACAACGATGGACTTCTTTTTGTTCGTGGTGAAAGACCAATAAAAGATAAGAAATACAATCTTTTAAAACATCCAAATATTAAACAAACACTGGATGGAGGTTATCCACCCTATATTCATGGCCAAGCTTCTCATTTTATTGAAGACTGGCAAAACATTCTTCTTACCAATAATGAATATGAATTGTTAGATGAAGAAGAAACCGAAAATTATTTAAAGGAGATCAAAGAAAATGAAGAAACTCAAAACAATTAGGAAAACACTTTTTGTAGCCTATGTTGCACTTATTATGGTAAGTGCAATAACTACACCCATCTATGCAGCCAACGATCCAGTTACTGTAGTCAACAATTTCAGTGATTTTATGTTTGGAATGATTCGTGCTATTGGTATGATTCTTCTAGGATTTGGAATAGTACAGGTTGGTTTATCTTTAAAGAGTCATGATCCAAGTCAAAGAGCTAATGGATTTATGACGGTTGCTGGTGGAATCGTGATTACCTTTGCCAAAGAAATACTGAATATCATCGTAGGTTAGTCATATGGATGGAATCATTGATAACCTTACAAGTGCTTTAAATACATGGAACAGTAAGCTGGCAGAGATATGGTTATTACTGACAGAATCTCCTGAAACATTCAAAGGTGGAGACATATGGAAAGTGATTCTAAAAGTACATGATGCCCTTCAAGCTATTGGACTAGCATTACTATTCCTTTTCTTTGTATGGGGATTAATCAAAACCTGTACAAGCTGGCAAGATGTAAAAAGACCAGAACATGCTTTTAAACTGTTTCTAAGATTTATTGTTGCACGAGCACTTGTTATGTATGGAATGGAATTGATGACAGGTATCTTTGAAATTGTACAAGGTATTATTTCTTCCATTACAGAAACAGCAGGATTAGGAATATCCAATGAAACAGTACTTCCTCAAGAAATCATTGATGCGGTAAGCAATACAGGTTTTCTAGAATCCATTCCATTATGGGCAGTGACACTTTTAGGATCCATATTCATAACAATCTTATCTTTTGTCATGATTCTTACCGTTTATGGAAGATTCTTTAAGATGTATATGTATACAGCCATATCCCCGATTCCACTTGCGGCAGCCGCAGGAGAAAGCACACAAAACACAGCATTCACTTTTATAAAAAGTTATGCAGGTGTATGTCTTGAAGGAGCCATCATTGTACTTGCATGTATCATCTTTTCAGCTTTTGCATCAAGTCCACCAGTAGTAGATTCCACTGCATCAAGTGTATCCATGATCTGGAGTTATATTGGGGAGCTTATCTTTAACATGTTAGTTCTTGTAGGAACCATCAAGATGTCAGATCGAATTGTAAAAGAAATGATGGGATTATAAATATCCACTACAAATCATAAATTAAACCTATGTTATACTGTAGCTAAAGGAAGTGATTATTTGAACAAACACAATATATTAACTTTTATTAGCTTACAGCATGAAGGATCTTATTGGGATTTTAAGAAACAATGGCATGAAAGCAAGGAAGATTTGCTTCATGATATTATTTGTATGGCAAATAATCTTGAAAATCGAGATGCATATATCATTATTGGAGTTGATGAAGAAAACAATTTCAAGATACATGATGTATGTAATGATCCAAATAGAAAGAACACTCAAAATCTTGTTGATTTTCTAAAAGATGAATTATCATTTTAAGTGCAACACTTATAAAAAATAAAAGTCCATGAAT
>CAUWDF010000028.1:0-18896 GCA_963557245.1 uncultured Bulleidia sp. | reverse complement strand
AATTCATGGACTTTTATTTTTTATAAGTGTTGCACTTAAAATGATAATTCATCAACACAAAAAAAGACCGTCATAACGGTCTTTCAAAGGATGGTGCCGGCAGTGGGACTTGAACCCACACGCCCTTGCGAGCAACAGATTTTGAGTCTATCTCGTCTACCATTCCGACATGCCGGCACATATTGCTAAATTATTTTATCGTATCTAAACGTAGATTGCAAATAGATTCTATACGATTCACTAAATGAAAATGTTTTTTTATCCTTATTTCTTATTTATTGACTGTTCAGAGAATCATTTTCTATCTTCTACCACTACTACAAAAGAAGAAAAAAGAACTGACTTTAATTTGTCATAATCAGTTCTTTTCATCCTTTCTATCACAAAGATTACTTAAAGATTATTAGGAAGAAAGAATTACTACATAACTACAATTCAAGACTTTCAATCAACAACTACAAACGGAAATGATATATGGACAATATGTCCATCATCTAGAAGGTACTTCAAAATGAACTGCATACGATGACACATCCGTAAAAATGCAGCCATTACATTGTCCCATACCTGAACAGTCCCACTCAGAAAATAAGCAAACATAAGACAAAAATAAAAGCCACCAGAGTTAGCAAATATATGCTAATTTCGATGGCTTTTCGAGAAAATCAACAAATAGATTTGTAGATCCCTCTCCCGTTCTAGGAGGCGGTTTATTATTTCTGTCTATTATAACAAATTACTATTCTTCTTTTGCTTTTGCGTCTGCGATAACTTTATCTGCTACTTCTTTTGGAGCTGGCTGATAACGACTGAACTCTACAACATAAGAACCTCTGCCCTGTGTCATCGCACGTAATTCATTTGCATATGTTTGCATTTCTGCTAGTGGAACATCTGCCTGAATGACTTGATCACCATCATCATTTGTACTCATATCTACAATGAGGCCACGTCTCTTTGTAAAGTCACCCATAATAACACCTGTATATTCTTCTGGGGCTGTTACAATGACTTCTCCGATTGGTTCTAATAATGTAGGCTGTGCTTTTGGCATAGCTGCGTTATAAGCTAAACGAGCTGCTTCCTTGAAGGCTACTTCCTTGGAATCGACTGGATGATAAGAACCATCATACAATGTTGCTTTGACGCCTACAACTTTATATCCGGCTAATGGACCTTTATTCATGCATTCACGAAGACCTTGTTCGGTTGGGGCAAAGAACTGCTTTGGAACAGCACCACCAACAACTTCTTCCGCGAATACCATTTCTCCATCTGGATCATCCGATGGCTCAAATCTTACCCATACATCACCATACTGACCAGCACCACCGTTCTGTTTCTTAAAGCGACCTTGTGCCTCCGCTTTTCCACGAATCGTTTCACGATACTGAATTGTTGGTGTTGCAGTTGTAACTTCCACTTTATATTTTGATTTTAACTTCGAAAGTATAAGATCAATATGCTGGTCACCGACACCATATAAAATCTGTTCATGCGTCTCTTCATTATTCACAAAAGAGATTGTGCGATCTTCCTGCATCATATTACGAATTGCAACGGACATTTTGTCTTCATCTGCTTTTGTCTTTGGACGAATTGCATATCCGAGCATCGGCTGTGGGAATTCGATATTTGGATACGTAATGACACGACTTCTTGTGCATAATGTATCATTTGTGCTTGTTTCCTGTAACTTAACAACCGCACCAATATCACCTGTAAACAACTTACCGACACCGACCTGATACTTACCACTGATAACATAAATCTGATTGATCTTTTCTAAACACTCTTTGCGAGAATTATATACTTGTGAATCACTATTCAATACACCAGATAATACTTTCAAATAAGAAATTCGACCTACGAATGGATCAATAATCGTCTTAAATACAAATGCCGAAAGTGCTTCATTTTCATTTGTTTCCATATCAACTGGTTCATTCTTTGCATTAAGAGCATGTACTCTTCCTTTTTCAGCATAAGTCGGGAAATATTCTGTAATCAGATCAAGTAATCTTTCAATACCGGTCTGATTCAGTGCCGAACCACAATAGACAGGATGAATATCACCATTACGTACTCCAACACGTAGTCCCTTTGCTAAATCATGTTCATCAAACTTCTCTCCAGAGAAGAACTTTTCCATCAAGGAATCGTCTGTCATCGCAATAGCTTCCGCAATCTCATTGTAGTAATCTTCTACTTTACCACGAATAGCGACAGGTACTTCTTTTGGTTCTTTTGGATCATCATAGTACCAAGCTTTATTACGTAAGATATTAACAGATCCAACAACTTTACGATCCTCAATAATTGGAAGTTCAAATAAGAATACAGATTTACCGAACTTCTCACGTAACTCTTCCATTACTCTAGAAAAGTCTGCATTTTCATCATCTAGTTTATTTATGAAGAAAATTGTCGGCAATTTTTCATGAAGCGCTTTCTTCCACGCTCTTTCTGTACCAGATTCAACACCATCTTTTGCAGATACAACAATCAGAGCATTGTCTCCAACTGTGATACCTGTATTTTCTTCCCCTTCATAATCACGATTACCTGGTGTATCGATGAAGTTGATTTTTTTATCTTTCCATTCGACTGGGTGAATATGACAATAGACTGATAGCCCTCTCTTGCCTTCTTCTAGATCAAAGTCTACCGTTGTCGTCCCATCTGAACTTGGCCCAAATTTAGAAATCTGTCCATTCTTATAAAGCATGGATTCAATCAATGTACTTTTACCAGATCCTGAATGTCCTAATGCGACGACATTACGTACTTCATTTGCTAAATAGTCTCTCATCATCGTATCCTCACTTCAATATATTCTTAAGATCATCTAGGCATTCTTTTCTAACATAATGAATTGCCATATTTCCTTGATAATCTTTTTTTTCTTTGTCTGCACCATGTTCCAGCAATACTCTGACAAGCTTTGGAATACCAATATAGGCAGCACGCATCAATGCTGTACAACCTTTATTATCTTCAACATTTACTTCTGCGCCATTTTCTAACAAGACCTCAATTACTTCTTCCTGATAACCAGTAACAGCTTCCATTAATGCGGTTCTTCCTTGTTCGTCTACAGCATTGATTTCAGCTCCTTTACGTAACAAGTATTTAACTGTTTCTGCCTGACCTAATAATGCTGCACGCATCAAAGCAGTACGTCCTTTATTATCATGTGAATTCACATCCGCACCGGCATGAATGAGCATTCTGCAAATTTCCAAATGTCCCTTCTTTGCGGCTCCCATTAATGCTGTCTTATTATTTTTATCACGTGCTCGTGTATCAGCACCATTGTCTAGTAAGAAACGAACGATATCGTCATAACCACGTTTCGCACTTCTCATTAAAGCAGTACGACCATCTCCATTCTTAATGTTTACATCGGCACCTTTTGAAACTTGAGCACAAACTTTCGCAAAATCACCAGCTGCTGCTGCCTCGAAGAATTCTTGATTTGTCTGATCCATGATAATTACCTCCTGAAATTTTATGATCAAAGCAATGATACAAAAAAGATGGACATGCTCAGCCCATCTTAAATAAACATACGTGATCCACAGAAATCCCCGCCAAAAACAATACGTTCTAACACAATTTCACTCATTTTAGGTGCATTAAAAACATCATTATATGTACGCATTATCCTCAGCTCCAATCTAATTTCTTATGAATCTCTATACTCACATTGTATAGGATTCCAATTGCTTTTCAATAGAGGAAAACAATTAATCATTAAATTTTTATCAAATTTAGCATTTTTGATTGTAAGCGTTTTCATCCTTTTCTTCTAAGCGCACTTGAACAATCGGATATGGAATGTCGATATGGTTTTCTGCAAGTCCTTTTAATAACTTTTTCCGCACATCGCTAGCCGCCGCAAAGGAAGCGCTTAAGTCTTCGGTATTGAGTGGGAACAAAATCTTTAAACCACTATCCTCAAAAGCATCTAGTCTTACAGGAAATGGATTCTTTCCTTCTTTCCTTTCTTCCTCTGTGCGTACATCCACAACCCCATCTGTGGAAAGAACGGCATCATAAACAATCTTTGTGATTACTTCAATATCACTTCCATATGCCACCGTGAAATCCATATATTTTGTATAAATATTCTGGCCAAATTCACGATCTTCAATAATTGCACTATTCATAACACTGTTTGGAATCACTAGTTTTGTGCCTTCTACACTGATTAAAATCGTATGACGGAATGTAATCTCTTTGACTCTTCCCGAAATATTTTTTTCTTTTAAAACGACCATATCTCCAACATTGAACGGATGATAAAGTGCTAAAAAGAAACCAGCTATAAAATTACCAAAGCTCTCCTGTGCCGCAAGACCAACCACAACAGAGAAAATACTTGTCGCTCCTAACAACGCTGTCCCCAGACCTTTTAAAGGAGAAATTCCACTTAATATAGAAAAAGCCGCAATCGTATAGATGATAAAACGTACAACCTTACAGGCAAAATGTAATGACATCTTTTGGTCTTCATTTTTATCCGCTGCTTTTTTAAATCCATTGTTTACTAACATTGCAACGATCTTTGCAACAACGAGAATAAAAGCGGCCCGTATTCCAAAAGCTAACAATCCCCCTTCAAAGATTTTACTTCCAAAATTCCAAATGGTTGTTTCTACATTTTCCATAAGATACCTCATTTCAATTGTTTACGATATTGTTTCCAATTCGGCATATACCTTTGTACTATAGCATAGAAATCGCTGGAATGATTAGCAACCAACAGATGGGTATATTCATGCAAAAGTACATATTCTAAACAGGAAAGTGGAAAATGAATCAAACGCGAAGATATCGTTATATGGCTTTTCGCTGGCGTACACGACCCCCATCGACTTGTCATATAACGAATTGTAATACTTGGTAAGCCTTTCTGATTGGCAATACAAATTTTTCGATCCCATTCTTTTCGCAATTGTTCGATATTTTCCTTCAAAAAAAGATTCCCCTGTTTATAGAATAATTGTCGAGCTCTTGCGGATGTACATTCTTTGAGATAATAAATCCATTTTCCATCTTCATATACTATCTTTTCCTGTTTTGCTTGACGATATTCCACAGAATATGTCTCCCCAAGAATACGTACTTGCTTGCCATCTTCCCCTGTCAAATAGTTCATCTCTCTATGCTTTGCCTGTTCTAAATGTTTTGAAATCCATTCTTCTTTCTGTTTCAAAAAAGATATGATATAGGCATCTGAAACATTGGGATGACATGAGACTTGTAATGATCCATCTTCTTGAATTCGTAAATATAGATTCTTATTATTCCGATAAATGACTGTCACATCTATCATTTTTCCACTAAGAGAAATTTTCAAACATCTTTTCATAAAAATATTATACATTATGTATAAAAAATCCTTGCATTATTTTAACAATTACTGTAATATAGATATGCATATGGCGGCTATGGTGAAGTTGGTTAACACACTGGATTGTGGCTCCAGCACTCGTGGGTTCGAGTCCCACTAGTCGCCCCATGCGAAACCTGATACTTTGTGTCAGGTTTTTTGTTATTGTGTTAAAAATTCAAGAAGTTCAGAATCTTCTGGGACTTCTGCTTCCTCTTCGTCGCTATAAGAGGAAGAGGAAGTAAATAACCTTAATGTACCATTTGCATCTACTTTTGATAGCATATCAATATGTTCTTTTTGAATGGCTATCTCAATAAACGACGGTATGCCATTACTCTTCTCATTTTCAATGGATAATCCTTGATGATCCTTAATAGACACAATACGAGCATGTTCTAAAAGACATCCTTGTACTGTTGTTCCATCTTGTCCCTGCGTTGATCCATAGACATCGACACGCATTCCAGCAACCATACCGCTGAGCTGTGTAGCATCTGCCTGTATAACATAGGATACCTGTCCATTTTTTAATTGTGCCGTTCCACCATCTGGCATATGCGATTCTTTTACAAGCATACCAATGTAAAATGGAGACCCGGCTGGTATCTTTCCTTGTATGTCTGTATACTTTCCCACAATATCTTTTTTCTTCTCATAAGTATGATTGACAACATATCCACCAGGTATTTTCATTTCGAGCAACATATCTTCTGTAATCTTACTTCTAGGTGGAATTTCTTCCTTCGCCACAAAGACCGTCCTAAGATCAATCTTATTTCGTAATGACAGTTCAAATAGTATATAATTCGAACACAAAATCAGTACAACCGCAACAATACATAACAATACTTTTCCCACAATCTGTTTCTTCATATCATCACCTCATGATATATATTCCCCCATTTTTCCAAAAATCAACCCAATACACAAAAAAAGCAAGAATGCGATCATTCTTGCTTTTTCAATTAAGCTTCTTTATGTTCTTCAAGATATTTGTTGATAGCAGCTTTTACATCTGCCTTAGAAGGCTTACACTGATCCATTGTAGCTTCACCACTGACAAGCTTTTCAGCCATACCAGAACAACCAGGGTTTCCACAACCACCACAGTTATAACCAGGGAGCATTGCTAATACTTCTGCAACTCTCTTATCTTCTTCAACATAGAATTTCTTAGATGCAAATCCTAAGACAGCACCCAGAACACCACCGATGACAAGCATCAGTACTAATGCCTTAACGATTTCCATTGTTTTCCTCTCCTTTGAATGTTCCTCTCATAGAACAATCATTTATACCGCAAGAATTACAGTTCGGTGTGAGATTTTCACACCCTTTCGGAACTGGAGTCTTACGATTTGCTCTTAACAGTATGACGTTCAACACGAACAGACCAACTGCAAGACCTATAGCAATAATGTATTTAATCATTTATTATACAAGACCTGCAAGAGAAGAGAAAGCAATTGCCATAATACCAGCAACTACAAACGCAATTGGATTACCCTTGAAAGCTCTTGGAACATTGTTCTGATTTAAGCGCTCACGAATCGTTGCAAAAATGACTAACATGAGCATAAATCCTAAAGGAGCCGCAATGGAGTTTACCATTGTTTCTACTAATGTATATCCTTTTGCAATGTTATCCTGTGCAACGAATAATACTGTACAGTTTGTTGTAATTAAAGGAAGATAAATACCTAACTGCTTATAAAGAGCAGGCGAGAACTTCTTAACAAATAATTCAACAAACTGAACGAATGCAGCAATCAGAAGAATGAATGTAATCAGCTGCATATACTCAAGTCCGAATGGAACAAGTACATAGTAGTACAGGAAATAAGACAGCATGGAAGCGCCAAAGATAACGAATGTTACCGCACAACCCATACCAACTGCAGAGTCAAGCTTTGTAGATACACCCATGAATGGGCACATACCTAAAAACTTAGTCAGGACGATATTATTTACTAACATCGCACTGATAAATAATGCGAATAAATTCATGATTCAGCAACCTCCTTTTTTACAGCTGCTTTTGGAGCAGTTGTCTGTGCAGCTTGTGGCTGAGTAGGTGCTGCAGCTTTAGGAGCAGCAGCCTTTGCTTTTGCAGCAGCGACTTTTGCAGCTTTTTCAGCAGCTGCATCCTCATCATCCAACTTATTCTTATACATTGTTACCAGTGCAGCAAGAATTGCAAATGTGAAGAATGAGCCCGTCTCACCTGTCATGAAAGGAATATTGAATCCTTCTGGAAGAACACGAAGTGAGAAAATAACACTACTACCTGCAAATGGATTTGTGAGTTCTAACATACCTGTACCAAGTACCTGACGAATCAGGGACATTGCAAACAGAGAAATTGTGTAAGAAATACCCATCTGCAAACCATCGATTGCAGAGTCTTTTACGTTGTGATTACAAGCATATGCTTCGGCACGTCCCAGAATAATACAGTTAACAACAATCAAGGATAAGAATGCACCTAAAGCTGTATAAAGATCTGGTGCATATGCATGTAAGAACATTTCCAAAATTGTAACGAGGGATGCAATTACAACGATGTATACCGGAATATGAATATCATCTGGTGTAATTGGAGCCAGTAAAGATACAACAATGTTAGAAAGAACAAGTACCACAATAACACTGACACCCATACCTAATGCATTGTTGATGGATGTGGAAATAGCTAATGTAGAGCAAATGCCGAGGTATAAGCCGAATACCGGATTATCCGTAAGCATTTTAGAGAAAATTCCGCGTTTTTTTGGTTTCATTTCGCTCTATACCTCCTTACTTAATACCTGCTATAGAATTGAAGATTACTTCTGCAGCCTTAACCGCTTCGCCTACTGCTGAAGAAGTAACCGTAGCACCGGAAATAATTGGCATATCATCTTTAGATGTTAACTTCAGAACCTGAGCTGTATAGTCATCCTTAAATGCAAGATCACCCTTACCAGCTGTTTCTTTCTGAGAAAGAACTTTATAGCCTGAAATTGTACCATCCATGTTAAAGCCAATCATAAATGTGAAACCGTCTGACTCATAACCGACGTTATGTAACTTAAAGATATAACCCTTATCACCTGCACGGTAGATACCTTCGATCATACCAGAGTCATCATCTTTAATATTTTTCTCTGTTACATCTTCGAAATCATCTACATCTGGATAGATTTCTTCTAGACTTGCACGTACTGTAGCAAGTGCATTTTCAGCAATAACAGGAGCTGTTAAAGAGTTAACTGCAGACAATAATACACCAGCAATCGCACAAACAACTGCTAGGAGGATTGTCTTATAAACACTAGAATTCTTGTCCATTTTCAGTTTTCCTCCTTATCGTGTCTCCGTTACTTCAACGGAGGCAATTTCTGCAGCCGGAGCAGAGAAAGCTGTTTCTTCCTTTTCAACCGGCTTTAAAGTAATACCTGTAAACAGAGCTACTGCAACTGCAATTGCACTGATGATACAGACCTTTTTCTTAATCTTTCCACCATCTTTGACCTGGCTGCCATCGCATACCTTGTCAATTGCTGGTGTGAGCATATTCATCAGAAGGATGGAGAACAGAACACCATCTGGTAATGCTGCCTTCCATCTAATGAGCAGTGTCAGAGCACCACAGCAGATTGCGAAAATAACTTTACCAGCATTTGTAACCGGTGTTGTGACTGGGTCAGTAATCATAAATACTGCACCGAACAGAACACCACCACCAAGCACATTGAACAGAGCAAAGTTAATACCAGAACCATGAACAAGTCCTACAATCAGAGATACTACAAAGATTGTAGCAACATAAGGAACTGTCAGTCTCCAGTCAATGACCTGCTTGTAGATAAGATAAGCTGCTGCGGCAATAATAACTAAAGCGCAAGAACCGCCAATAACAGAAGCATAGTTACCCATGAACATATTACCGAGGCCACCAACACTATTAATTACATTATCTAAGACAGATGCATTTGCAGTCCAACCAACGGAACCCATTGTTGCCATTGGTGTAGCACCAGATAATACTGTACTTGTAACTTCTGGCGCAGTAGAAGAAGCAAATGTATTCATAATCAAAGCTGCACCAAATGCGGCTGGATTGAAGATATTCTGACCAAAGCCACCAAATACAAGCTTAACAAATACAATTGCCACAACAACAGAAACAACCATTGCATAGTAGCTTACATCGATTCTTGTAATCAGAACCATAATAAGAGCTGTTACCCAACCATAAGAATGAAGAACATCATGTAAAATATGCTCACTCTTTGTAATTGCGAAATAAGCTGTTTCTGTAAGCATTGCAGCACCAACTGCAAAGACTGTCATCAGAATAACTCTGCCAGCCAGTCCATAAGATACACCATACCAAATAGCAGCAAATGTAAGAACAGCAACAAGAGCAATTGTGAGATCTCTCATAATATCTGTTGTAGATTGTTTCTTACGATAGTTTGGTGAAGGGTTAAATGAAAACTTCATTATTTCTTTTCTCCTTTCGACTGCTGAGCCTTCAGACGCATTGCATTCTTTGCACGTCTGACATTTTCTGTAACTTCAATCTTAGAAGGACAGATGTATGTACATAGACCACATTCAATACAGTCCATAACATGCAGCTTTTCAAGAGAATCAGTATCTCTGACCTTGTTTGCGTTGGCAATACGAACTGGTTCCAGTCCTGCTGGGCAGATTTCTGTGCATCTACCACAACGTAAACAAGCTGATTTATCTTCCTCACGATTCAGAAGAACAGTAATACCGTTATTCTGAGGAGCGATGACCCACTGATCGTTTGGAATTGTCTTACCCATCATAGGTCCACCAGAAATCAGAAGAAGATCACTTGCACCATCTACATAACCACCAATGGCGTCAATAATCTCACTGACTTTTGTACCTACAGGAACAATCACATTCTGTGGATGCTTTAAAGCATTACCAGAAACAGTTACATACTTATGTGTAATTGCCTTTCCATTTGTTAAAGCATCACCTAAAGCAATAACTGTTGACGCATTGTTCAGAATAATACCTGCTTCAATCGGTAACTTATCATAATTCTTACCTGTGAGCTGGTATACAAGTGTTCTTTCCCATCCCATTGGATAAGCATCTGGTACGGTACGAACTTCAATCCCTGTACCTTCGAAAGTCTTCTCAAGAGCAGCAATTTCCTTTTTCTTATCTTCCTTAATTGCAATACAGCCCTTCTTTGCCTTAGAAAGCTTTAAAAGAGCAAGTGTACCAGTCTTAAGTAAAGATAGATTGTCGGCAATGTTACGATAGTCTGCTGTTAAATATGGTTCACATTCAACAGCGTTGACAACGAACAGGTCAACATTTTCTGGATTCAGATATTTGACATAAGTTGGGAATCCTGCTCCTCCAAGTCCGAGCATACCTGCATTCTTAACAAAATCCAGTAATTCTTCCCAGCTTGCCTTCTCATAATCAAGAGGTGCAAAAGCACATTCTTCTGTATGCTTATGGTCATTCTGAATGCGTAAGTGATCTGCCTGTGTCATACTAGAAGTCATAAACTTCTCAATAGCAGTGACCGTTCCGGAAACCGGAGAAAATAACGGCAGATAAAAATGATCGTTTCTTTCAGCGATCTTCGTACCAATTTTAACTTCATCTCCCACTTTTACACACGGCGTGCATGGGGCATTGCCGTTTACAAGTGGTACCCAAACTGTGTCTGGATCCATTGACAACAAGGATGCTTCGCTATCCAGTGTCAGATCCTTACGACCGTTTAAGTGATAATGCATTGGTCCTTTAAACAGTGACATATGGTCCTATCCTCCCCATTAAAAAACAGAGTTATTATACCATTAAAATAATATAGTTTGTAAAGTCACAGAAGATTAGTAGGCAAATATTATAAATTGTCCTATTTCTATCCCATATTTGAACATTTGAGCATTCATCAAAGTGTTTGGATTGTTTACAAACACATGCTATAATCGCAAAGTTATGAGAATAAAGAAATTATTGATATGTTGTTCTGTTCTTGCCATGCTGGCAGGCTGTGCAGAACAAAAAAAACCAACTTCATCTACACCCGAAGTATATTCCAATACTGCTGTAGATGAAATCTTTGACACAGTCTATTCCTATAAAGAATTTACAAATGACCGTGACACAGCCAAAAAGCACTTTGATTCTTCTGTTGAAATCTTAAAACATTGCAATGATCTATTCGATATCTATAACGAATATGACGTCCTCAACAACTTAAAAACAATCAACGATAATGCTGGCATCGCTCCTGTCAAGACGGACCCTATCATTATCCAAATGTTAGAACGTGCAAAAGATTTCTATGACTATTCAAATGGAGAATTCGATATTACAAGCGGTTCCTTACTGAAAGTGTGGCATAACTATCGAGAAGAAGGAATTACCTTAAATGAAAATGGTGAAAAAGGAAAACTTCCAACCCAAGAAGAACTGACAGAAGCAGCTTCTCACAAAGGTTGGGACTCCATTGAAATCGATAAAGAAAACAATACTGTCTTTATTAAAGATCCAAATATTGCTTTAGATGTTGGTGGTATTGCCAAAGGGTTCTCCGCTGAACTTGCCGCAAAGAAACTCGAAGAAGAAGGCATGGAGTCTGGCTTCTTAAATGTTGGTCGAAATATCCGTCTTGTCGGCATGAAAAACGGAGATGAAAACTGGACAACTGGTATTGCAGATCCAGATGGACTTTTACCAAATGGAATTGTTTCTATCGAACTCGATCACCCTCTTTCTGTTGTTACCTCAGGTGACTATGAAAGATATTATATTGCGGAGGATGGAAATAAGTATTCTCATATTATCGATCCAATTACAATGCAACCAGCAAGATATTATCGTAGTGTTTCAATCTTCACGGAAGATTCCGGAGATGCAGACTGTCTTTCCACTGCCCTATTTACAATGTCTTTAGAAGAGGGAAAACAGTTATTAAAGACTTATGAAGAAAAAAACGGTAAGAAAGCAGATGCCATCTGGATCATGGATCAAGATAAGTCACAAGGCCAAGATGGCAAAAAAATCGCAAACTACGTTATCACTTGGACCAATGGACTGGAAGGAAAATTGACATGGGCGCTTTCTTAATTGATACTCTTTTAGACACTTTATTAGATGTCATCAAAATCACCCCAATCCTTTTCCTAATCTACCTTCTTCTTGAATGGATGGAACATCAGGCTGGTCATAAGATGGAACGCTTCTTAGAAAGACATCGCCGTCTCAATCCACTTGCGGGTACAATCTTTGGATTATTACCAAGCTGTGGTCTTGCAGGAGCCTCTTCCTCTTTATATGCTACTGGCGTCATCTCTGCTGGTACATTGATTACTGTATATCTTGCTTCAAGTGATGAAATGCTCTCAATTATGATCAGTATGCACGTATCCTGGTCTAAAATCTGGCCGATTCTCCTTGTTAAGTTGATTGTTGGACTCGCGGCAGGATATATGATTGATATTTTCTCACGCCATCGTACGATCGATATTGAATCGTTCTGTGAACGTGAACATGACGATCATAGTCATGGTATCTTCTACAGTGCTTTGACGCATACTGTACAAGTTTTTGCTTGGTTATTAGTAATTACATTTGTATTTAATACTGTCGTTGGTATCATTGGCGAAGAAACGATTCGTTCCTTCATTCTTGCCCATCCAAACCAATCTGTCTTAGTCAGTACATTTGTTGGAATTATTCCAAGCTGTGCTTCTAGTATTGTACTTACAAAAATGTATATTGATGGAGTACTCTCATTTGCAGCAGTCTGCGCAGGACTACTCGTTAATGCTGGTACGGGGATGATGGTACTATGGCATGTTAATCCGAACTGGAAAGACAATGTAAAAATACTAGTTGTGACATGGGCCTGTGGCTTAATTGCTGGTCTTGTTCTTCAATTGATTGGATTATAAAAAGTCAGATTATGATTCTGACTTTTTTTCATAATAATATTTAAGATCCTGTATAAATTCACGTTTCTGATGAAGAAATGTGGCAATATTACGAATACTGGCCGCTGTCTTAGGAGCCTGTGCGCCAGCAACTAAAAGAGCCAAATATAACATTTCTTTTCTCGTAATCGGATCTGTCTCATGGAACAGTTGAATCAATTCTAGTTTTTCTTTTGTTCCTGCATTCACAAAATCCTCAAAATAGGATAATCCACCTTTTTCCATAACTTCAAAGAATTGATGAATAAAAATCTTTCTTTCTAAACGATCTGTTTTTGTGATCCAATGATTCAATATTTCTTCTAAACGCGTACTTTCTGGAGTAAACTGCTCTCCTTCCACAAAGGAAAAACTATCAGTAATCCATGTAAGCATACCATGTTGGCCATACCCTTTCGCTGTACTCTTTACGATATGACATGGCACATCTAGATCGAACAATCTTCCAATAACAGAATATTCTGGTAAGATTCTTTTTACTTTTGGCAAAATTTCTGCATAACCTTTAGGATGATATTCTGGATAGATTCCAACACCATCTAGACTCCATATTTCTTGAATACGTTCTTTTTTATCCGAACACATCGCACTATAAAGCGCTAAGTTACTACCAAAGGAGTGCCCTGCTAAACGAACAGGTAATGGTACAAGATCCATCATAGCATCTAAATATTCTTTCGCAGCAATCTCTTCCTTTGTAATTCCATTGGAAATACAGAATGCATTATGCCAATCTTTCATATCGCCAAGCAGTCCACGAAATGAGATGCACAATGTATGATCTTCTAACAATAGAGCAAAACATGAAAATGTCATCTGATCTTTCAACCAAGCAGGATAGATTAATATACTATTGGCATAACGCTCCGAACTTCCCATTGCATCTAAAGCAGCTTCATCTTTCGTCACTGGTACCCATGCATAAGAGCGTCTTGCAAAATAATCTTTACGTACTTTCCACAATGGAACCGGCTCTTGATATGCAGAAAGATTCACATACGAAAGAGATGCGATTAGAACCGCATCGATTTCCCCAAAAGGTACTTCTTGCAAAGTCTTATATCCAAATGTTTTTAGACTAGTAACTGCGTTGTTCATAATCGCATCATAGCATATTCATTTATAACATTATAGATGCATACTTCCACCTTGTGACACATCACTCGAACTGTATTATTTTCCATCTTTTGGAAGAATCCTAAAGTACCTCTGTATAATCGGCCAAGTAATCAGAGCCGATAGTACTTCCGCAATAGACTGCGCCGCTTCTAGACCTGATAAATGAAAGAGCCAGTTCATAATATATACCGCTGGAATCAAGACAATTCCACTCCTTAGAGCTGCTAAGAAAGAAGCTTCTTTACTTCTTCCAATCGACTGGAAAAGCATATTTCCAACCATTGTAATCGGCATCAAGACAAGAGAGAGAGACTGCCAACGTAACGCATGAATACCGATTGCAATAACTTCTGGATCATTACGGAAGAAAGCGATAAAGGATTCTGCTGTAAAGAAAGAAATACCTGCAAATACGAACATACATACCATACTCAGTACAAGAGAAAAATAGAATCCTTGCTTTACACGACTATAGATTTTCGCACCATGACTAAAAGAAGAGACTGGTTGAAATCCTTGGCCAATGCCAACTGCCACACAGAATAAGAAGTTTACAATACGATTTACAATGGAAATCGCCGCGACTGCCGCATCTCCATATAGACCTGCTGTCCCATTTACTACCATAGCAGAAACACTATTCAACCCTTGTCGCAACAAAGATGGTAGTCCCATCGAAAAAATATCATGATAAATATATTTCTTTGTAGAGATATCTTTTAGATGAAAAGAAGATTGTGTCTTTCTCTGTAAATAGGGAACAAGTAAAACAATCATAGAAATATATTGGGATATTGTTGTACTAAGACCTGCACCAGCAATTCCCATATGCATACAACGAACAAATAAGAAATCCCCCAAAATATTCAACACTCCCCCAAGTGTCAAACCAATCATCGCATAGAATGCTTTGCCTTCATAACGAAGGATATTATTCATGACACAAGAAGAAGTCATTGCTGGACCTGCCAACAAAATAAAAAAAGCATATGCCCTTGCAAAAGGCAGGATTGTATCGGTACTTCCTAACAACCGCATTAACGGATCCATAAAGCAGAATCCAACTCCTAATAACAATAACCCCGCTAAGATAGATAACCAAAACGCACTCGAAGCATATATTTTCGCAGCATCGGTATCTTTATTTCCTAGTCTTCTTGCAATATTTGTACCAGCTCCGTGTCCGAACATAAAACCGAACGCCTGTAGAATCGACATCAATCCCATAACAATTCCCGTCGCTCCACTAGCCGCTGTGCCAATTGTACCAACAAAGTACGTATCTGCCATATTATATATATTTGTAACAAGCATCGATATAACCGTCGGTATGGCCAGGGTAATGACTAACTTCGATACCGGTGTCTCTGTCATATGGATATATTGTTCTTCCGCACTTACTATTTTTTTCATTTGTTATTCCTTTTGTAAAAAAAGAACAGATGAACTGTTCTTTTTTTATTCTACCATTTCTTTTTCATCAGCTGGAATACCGTTCCATAAACGATAATAGATTCCCTTCATCGCAAGAAGCTCTTCATGATTTCCTTCTTCGGCAATTCCATTTTTACCTAATACAACAATACGGTCTGCATGACGGATGGTTGTAAGACGATGTGCAATCGTAAGTGTTGTTCGTCCTGCGGACAGATCCTTTAAAGATTTTTCAATCAAAAGCTCACTTTCATTGTCTAAGGCAGAAGTTGCTTCATCCAATAATAAGATTGGTGGATTCTTTAAAAAGACACGTGCAATCGAGATTCGCTGTTTTTGTCCACCGGATAATTTAACACCACGTTCACCAACATAAGAATCATATCCATTTGGCAATTCGCGTATAAACGAATCTGCCCCAGCCATCTTCGCTGCAGCAATGATTTCATTTCTTGTCGCTCCTGGTTTACCATATGCAATATTTTCAATTACAGTTCCTGAGAATAAATAAACATCCTGTTGTACGATACCAATCTGTTGACGCAGACTCTTCATCGTTACTCTCTTAACGTCCTGCCCATCAATCAAGACACGTCCTTCTGTCGTATCATAGAAACGAGGAATCAAAGAAGAAAGAGTTGTTTTACCACCACCAGATTCACCAACAAGAGCAAGATTCTCTCCTGGATGAATATCTAGACAGATATCATGCAATACACGATTATGATCATCCGGATATTCAAATGTCACATGATCGAACTGAATATGACCACCTTCCATATGTAATGGCTTTGCATCTGGCGCATCCACAATATCGGATGGTGTATCCATAATCTCTAAGAATCTTTCAATACCTGTAATACCCATCTGGAACTGTTCGGAGAATTCTACAATACGACGAATTGTAGCAATCAGAGTGGTGACATATAACATGTAAGCAACCATATCACCCGCATTAATATATCCTTTCACCAAGAACAGACCACCAGCAATAATTGTAACCGAATACATCAAACCATCGAATAATCGTGTCGACATATTGAAATTTGCCATTACATAATAACGTTTCTTTTTTAACTCTTTAAATGTCTGATTCCCTTTTTCAAACTTAGCAAGCTCTTCCTCTTCTGCTGTAAAAGCTTTCACAACCTTCTCACCAAGTAAAGAATCTTCCACCTGTGCATTTAATTCACCAATCTGTACGCGCTGTGCCTTTGTTGTCGAACGGAATGCATGGTTCAACTTTATAGAACAGATTAACATAAAAGGTACACAAGCAAAAATGATCAATGTCAAAGGAAGCGAAGAGAAACTCAATATAACAAAAGAAACAACAATCTTAATTGCAGCAATAAAGAACTCTTCTGGACAGTGATGCGCAAACTCTGTAACATCGAAAAGATCACTCGTAATTCTACCCATAACCTGTCCAATTTTATGATTTGCATAATACGAATCACTCAATGTCTCTAAATGACGGAATGCATCACGACGCATATCCGTCTCAATATAGACACCCATGATATGTCCTTGTGAACACATAAAGTAATATGCAGCTGCGTCCACAAGACGTAACACAATATAAATAGCAGCTAACTTTCCGACTAGCCCGATGGTAAGATTCGCTGCTGCATACATAGCTGTATTTGTCAGATTGGACATAATACGTGGTAAGACAATATCACAAAGTGTCGTCAACGATGCACAGAAAAGATCCATGCACAGAAGCTTACGATACTTCATTAAATACGGCATAAATCTGCCGAGCAGTTCTTTAATTGGATACTGCTTATTTTCATTTTTATTCATAGCCCCTCCAAATTCTTTCCTATTTTACATGATTCCTTGCATTCCTGCACCGAAATCGACCATACATAAAGAAAAGCCGGAATCTTTCCGACTTATACTTACTTCTTTAATCCAAGACCAACTGTCTTGCCATTTTCTAGTGGATGAGACTTTAAGAAGAATTCAATTTCTGGATAGCTTTCAATCACATGGTATGTAACTGTCTTCCAGTTCTTTTCTTTTCCATGTGCATAGAGGAAATCTTCTACCCCCATTTCCATTGTCTTTTCTGGAACAAGAGTGACACGTGGATCGTTATCATCTAACCAGTTCCAACCTTCAATAACACCCATATTGGCTGGAAGAGCTTCCTTATACATAACAGACATATAGTCGTTATCACCAGGTCTATTATAGAACCATGTGTTACCAATATAGAGCTTACCTTCCTCGTCTCTGTAAAGCATGATTACATTCTGAAACACAGATAAATTATCATCAAAACGAATTGTTTCTGCCATATTCTTTACCTCCATTTCTATATTAAATGCTTGTTTTACCCCATTTGCAATGTATTTGCCTCACTTTTTGTCTGTTTTTATAACTTCCTACTCGAAATATGAAAAGGTTTCAAAAATCACTTTTCCGTTAATAACTTACACGTTCCATCTTCTATCGAACATGCTGCATATACATATTCTTTCATCCCATCTACTTCTTGAAGGGTTCCAGTCACAATATGATCATTGACCGCACATATAATCTGATCAAAATCCATTTCTTCCCCGAGCACTTCCGCATGATATTCCCCTTGTACGCTAGCGGATGGAACAATTTCTTGCATTGGATTTCCATCTCGATCATAAACTTGATAACTTGTACGTCCCTCTTGTAGTTGTGTCGCATAGATATGTTTTTGATCAATCGCACCAACAATCTCTTGCTCGAAAGTATAAAGAGGCTGGGTCGTTTTAGAATCATAAACTGTGCTGCAATATGTCATAGTTCCCTCTTCTGGATGTTCCATCTGAAACATGACATAAGCATCCTCTGTCGCACAGACCAAAGTTCCATCTCCTAGATTCACTACAGAATCTTCTTTCATATCCATCTGTTGTGTACATCCTTTTTCCGAATTATAAAGATAAAGATGATTATTTGTCACA
>CAUWDF010000027.1:0-19673 GCA_963557245.1 uncultured Bulleidia sp. | reverse complement strand
AACGGTTCAATGGGAGGGGCAATAAATCTTTGAATTTATTCCTCTACCCTATTTTTGTTTGACTTATATTCTGTTGGATGAAGCGAATTGTGAGGGTCTGTGTAACGTAAATAAAAGGCTGACTAACATAATTTCATTTCTAGGTATTCCTTTATACAGATGATGAATATTAGAAAAATATATTCTGAAAGATAACAATGAAGGTAAGAAAATATAAAAGGTGTCTTTTCAAGAAAATATACTCTATCGATACGTATGGCGTATGAAAGAACGGAATCCTCAACGCTATTATTGGAGCAAGGCATGTGCTTTCTTTTGAAAATCAAGTATACTGTTAGCATGATAAAAGGTATTTTAATAGATTATGACGGCACGCTTTCGAAAAGATATGTTAGTGCCTATCATATGTACCAGAGATTGGTACAAGAAGAATCTGATTATCCACTTCATTCGATTGAAGCGGAAGAGATTATTCAAAGATGTTTGAACTGGGATCAATTTGGTCATACCGATAAAGACTATGTTATGACAAAGCTTCAAGAGAAGTACTTTCCGAATCTGGATATCGAAGCGCGTCGTAAGTGGTGGTATGATACATTTCCTCTTTATCAATTACCAATGGATGATGAAAAGGAAGTGCTACAAGCATTGCATAAAGAATATCGTCTTGGCATCTTATCTAATGGTGATTCTAAACTGCAACATGAAAAGATTACAAAGATGGGTTTAGAAGATCTTTTTGATGAAGTTATCGTATCTGGTGATTATGGCATACAAAAACCAAAGAAACAGATTTTCGAGATTGCAGCGAAGCGTTTAGGCTTAAGAGCAGAGGAGATAGCCTTTATTGGGGATACATTCTTTACAGATATATCTGGTGCAGTCAATGCAGGTATGTTACCAGTGTGGTTATGCCATGAAAAAAGAGGATATACAGAATGCCAAGGTATTTATATGGTAGAAGATTTTCGTGAAATCTATTCCTTTTTCTTGGCCCATAAGCCATGGCAGGGAAAATAATATGGCACCACGTACTATTTGGATCAATCCGGATCGTTTAAAAGATCGTATGTCTCTGTCGATTTATATGCAGGAACTATTTTCGAGCTTGAATATGACAATTGAGACACCGAATGATCTTTTACAGTTCCTGAAGACGGTTAAAGAAGATGTAGAGCTTGTGTTTTCTGCACAATGTATCCATGAAATTTGTTCGAGTGGATATGCCTATAGAGTATTAATGGTCTTCGGAAAGGCTGCTGAGAGCAATTCACACATTCAAATCCACTTTCGTCCGTAAACGTTAGAAACAAGAGGTTGAAAGACAGAATTTCATTCTGTTTTTCAGCCTCTATTTTGTATGTAAAGTCTATGTACAATCAGACAGAAAGAACGTATTTAAGCCATAATTTGCAATTCCACGACACGCTGAAAGGCGTGGACATAACAACTTTTTTAAAAAAGTTCAAAAAAAGGCTTGCAATGCGTGTTTATTGGTAGTACTATATCTAAGCACTCGCGAAGAAGTGGGAGGTTGCCGGCACGCTGAAATGCGTTGTCACGCTAGCGTGATAACCGGGGAATTTCCACCGAGCGATCCCATCAGGGAGTGAATATAAGGAGGAAAAATTCATGGCAAAGAACTCTGTAAGAATTCGTCTGAAGGCTTACGAGAACAGAAGTTTGGATGCAGCTAGCGAAAAAATCGTTAAGACAGCTTCCAACCACGGCGCAAAAAAAATCGTCGGACCTGTTCCGCTGCCTACTGAGCGTGAGGTCATCACTGTCCTACGCGCTGTCCACAAGTACAAGGACTCTCGTGAGCAGTTCGAGATCCGCACACACAAGAGATTGATCGAAATTATCGGCCCAAGCGCAGAAACAATCGATGCATTATCTAGATTAGACCTGCCATCTGGTGTTGATATTGAGATCAAACTGTAAGAAAGGAACAGGGTGAATTAAATGAAAGGTATTTTAGGACGTAAGCTTGGTATGACCCAGGTCTTCACGATCGAAGGAACTCTGATTCCTGTAACAGTCGTTGAAGTTAAACCAAACGTCGTACTGCAGAAGAAGACAAAGGAAACAGATGGCTACGATGCAGTTCAGCTCGGCTACGAAGATGTTAAAGAACATCGTTCTAACAAGCCAGCTATTGGACATGCTAAGAAAGCCAATACTGCTCCTAAGCACTTCATCAAGGAATTCAAGTATGATGAAATGCTGAACCTGGAAGTAGGTGCTTCCGTCACAGCTGACCTGTTTAAAGCAGGCGATATCGTTGACGTACAGGGTACTTCCAAGGGTCATGGTTACAACGGTACAATCGTTCGTAACAATGCCGCTCAGGGTCCAAGATCTCACGGTGGATCTAAGAATATTAGACACCAGGGCTCCCTCGCTACTAACGGTCGTAACAACGGCGTTATCAACAAGGGTACAGTAATGCCTGGTCATTATGGATGTGAGACAACAACAAACCAGAACCTCACAGTTGTCAAGGTTGACGCTGAAGAGGGTTACATGCTCATCAAGGGTAACGTTCCAGGCCCTAGAAAGGGACTCGTTACAATTCATACAACAGTTAAACCAGTTAAGGAAGTAGCTGCGATTGAATTAATCTCCTACAAGGGAACTTCTGTTGAAGAGGAACTTGAGAAGGTTGATGAGACAATCAACAACGAGCTCGCTGAAAGCGCTGCTGAAAAGGAAGCACTCGAAGCTTCTAAGAAGGCTGCCGCATCCGCTGCTCGTAAGGGAAAGTGAGGATAAACAATGTCACAGGTTGATGTATTTAATCAGGAAGGCAAGGCAGTTAAGCAGATTGAACTGTCTGATGCCGTATTCGGAATTGAACCGAACCAGCAGGCAATCTATGATGCTGTCCTCGTCTACCAGGCTGGCTTAAGACAGGGCACACACAGCACACTGACAAGAAGCTTCGTATCTGGAACAGGTAAGAAGCCATTCCGTCAGAAGGGTACAGGCCGCGCTCGTCAGGGTTCTACACGTGCTACACAGTGGAGACATGGCGCTATCGCTTTCGGTCCACACCCAAGAAAATACAACATTAAGATGAACCGCAAGGTTAGACAGCTTGCTCTTAGATCCGCTATTTCTGAGAAGAAGCTCGAAAACAACCTTACAGTCATCGACAATCTCACATTTGATGAGATTAAGACAAAGAAGGCAGTTGCATTACTCGCGGCTTTCGGATTTGAAAGAAAGACATTATTTGTTGCTGACAATGCGGAAGACTTCGACAATGCATTCATCTCTATGAGAAACATTCCTAACGCTGCAGTTGTTACAGTTTCTAGCCTGAATGTCTATGACATTGTGAATGCAGATAAGATTGTATTCACAGAAGCTGCTGCTACTAAGGCAGGGGAGGTATTCGCAGCATGAGCGCACGTGATATCATCAAGAGACCAGTAGTCACAGAGAAGTCCATGAAGCTCTCTAGTGAAGAAAATAAAGTTACATTCGTTGTAGCTAAGGATGCTAATAAGTCTGCTATCAAACAGGCTATCCAGGAAATCTACAACATTAAGCCAGTAGCTGTTAACACAGTTAACGTTCATCCAAAGACAAAGAGAGTTGGACGTTATGTCGGTAAGACATCTGCTTATAAGAAGGCTATCGTTACTCTTCCAGAAGGACAGAGCATTGATATCTTCAATGAAGATAAGTAATTATCTTCTAGTATCGGAGGAAATCGCTATCTCCGGATAAATGCGAAAGGAAATTAAAGGAAAATGGCAATCGTAAAGTACAAGCCAACCTCTAATGGACGCAGAAACATGTCCACTCTGGACAACAAGAGCAGAATCACAAAGTCCGCTCCTGAAAAGTCTCTGCTTGCTCCATTACATGGAAAAGGTGGCCGCGGCAATACAGGTCGCATCACATCCCGTCACCAGGGCGGCGGTGTAAAACAGAAGTACAGATTAGTTGACTTCAAGAGAAACAAGGATAACGTTCCAGCAAGAGTTGCTGCGATCGAATATGACCCAAATAGAAACGCTAACATTGCTCTGCTTCATTATGCAGATGGTGAAAAACGTTATATCATCTGCCCAGAGAACCTGAACGTAGGTGATACAGTTATTTCTGGCGAAGCTGTCGATATTAAGACAGGTAACGCTATGGAACTGAAGAACATCCCAGAAGGAACATTTGTTCATAACGTTGAACTTACAGCTGGTAAGGGTGGACAGATGGCAAGAGCTGCAGGATGCTCTGCTCAGATTCTTGGTTGCGAAAATGGTTTTGCAACACTCCGTCTTTCTTCCGGTGAAGTAAGAAAAGTTCATGCAAACTGCCGTGCAACAATCGGTGTTGTCGGTAACGGTGATTACTCCCTCGTTAACTGGGGTAAAGCAGGACGTGTTAGACATATGGGCGTTCGTCCACATGTCAGAGGTTCAGCTATGAACCCTAACGACCACGCACACGGTGGTGGTGAAGGTAAGCAGCCAGTAGGTCGTAAGTCTCCAATGACACCTTGGGGCAAGAAAGCTATGGGTGTTAAGACACGTAATCCTAAGGCTAAGTCCAATAAGTACATCGTAAGAAGAAGAAACGGAAAGTAAGTTGAAAGGAGATATTGAGTAATGTCAAGAAGTCTTAAAAAGGGCCCGTTCTGTGATGCTTCTCTCATGAAGAAAGTTGAAGCTCAGAACGCAGCTAATAAACACGAAGTAATCAAGACATGGTCCCGCCGTTCAACGATCTTCCCATGCTTCGTTGAGCACACATTCGCAGTTCATAACGGTAAGGAACATGTACCTGTTTATGTAACAGAAGATATGGTCGGACATAAGCTTGGTGAATTTGCACCAACAAGAAAGTTCGGCGGACACGGCGACGATAAGGCAGCCGGTAGATAATAAGGAGGAAGAACAAGATGGATGTAAAAGCAACCGCAAAGACTGTTCGTGTCACTCCTCGTAAAGCTCGCCTGGCTCTCGATTTAGTCCGCGGCAAGAGCGTCGATGAGGCACTTGCAATTCTTAAATTCACACCTAACAAAGCAGCTGCTGAAGCTTATAAGGTAGTGAAGAGTGCTGCAGCAAATGCAGTTCATAACAACCAGTTAGATGCTGACAAATTATATGTCAAAGCATGCTACGCTGATGAATCTGTTGTTCTTAAGAGATTCATGCCTAGAGCAAAGGGAAGTGCTTCCAGCATTTTCAAGAGAACAAGCCATATCACTGTAGTAGTCAGTGATGAGAGATAAGGGAGGAAGATCAGAATATGGGACAGAAAGTAAGCCCTATCGGCATGCGTGTCGGTGTCATCCGTGATTGGGAGTCCAGATGGTACGCAAACAAAGCTGACTTCGGAGATCTTCTGAACGAAGACGTCAGAATCCGTACATTCCTCGAAAAGGAATTAAAGGATGCATATATCTCCAAAATTGAAATTGAACGTACAGGATCTAGTGATGTAAAAGTCATTATCCGTTGTGCACGTCCAGGTGCTGTTACAGGCCGCGCAGACGAATCCGGTAAGGATAACGCTGCTAAGCTGAGAGAAAAGCTCACAAAGTTAACAGCAGGTAAGAACGTTAAGATTGATATCGTAGCTGTTGCTAATCCAGATCTTGATGCACGTCTTGTTGCACGTAGAATCTGCGAACAGCTCGAAAATCGTCAGTCCTTCCGTATTGCTCAGAAGAAGGCAATCCAGCAGACAATGCGTTCTGGCGCTAAGGGTATCAAGACTCTTGCTAAGGGTAGACTTGGCGGCGCTGAAATCGCTCGTCAGGAAGGTTATTCCAGAGGTGTCGTTCCACTTCATACATTAAGAAGTGACATCGACTACGCTTGGGAAGAAGCTCATACAACATATGGTAAGCTTGGTGTTAAGGTTTGGATTTGCCGTGGAGAAGTTCTTCCAGGAGAGATGGTTAAAGAACCTGAAGCTCCAGCTCACGCAAAGGGTGACCGCAGAAACGGTCGTCGTGATGGCAGAAGAAACAACAGAAACTTCCGTCGTAATGACAACCGTAATGCACAGGCTCCAGCTGAAAACGCTGCAGCTCCTGCAGAGGGAGGTAACAAGTAATTATGTTAATGCCTAACAGAACTAAGTACAGAAGACCTCATCGTCTTTCCTACGAAGGCCGTGCTAAGGCAGGCCGCGATATCGCATTCGGTGAATACGGTTTAGTAGCAGACGAAGGTGCTTATGTCAGCAGCAACCAGCTGGAAGCTGCACGTGTAGCCATGACACGTTATATGAATCGTGGCGGTAAAGTCTGGATTAAAGTATTCCCACAGCTCTCCAAGACAAAGAAACCTCTTGGTGTACGTCAGGGTTCTGGCAAGGGTGCTCCAGACCATTGGGTAGCAGTTGTCCAGAAGGGCAGAATTCTCTTCGAGGTTGCCGGTGTTGACGAAGCAGTTGCTCGTGAAGCATTAAGACTGGCTGCCAACAAGCTCTGCGTTAAGACCCGCTTTGTAAAGAAAGGCGAGGAGGCTAAGTAATCATGAACGTTAAAGAAATTAGAGACCTCAGCAGCGAAGAACTTGAGAAGGAAGTTGTTTCCCTCAAGGAAGAACTGTATGATCTGAGATTCGCTCAGGCTACAGGAAACCTCGAGAATCCAGCTCGTATCAGAGATATTCGTAAGACAATCGCTCGTATTAAGACAGTCATCACTGAACGTAACAACGCTCAGTCTGCAGAATAAGGAGGGCTAAAAGATGGCAGAAAGAAACAGACGTAAAGTCCTTCTCGGAAAAGTAGTTTCCGATAAAATGGATAAGACAATCGTCGTAGAGATCGCTACATCCAAGGCTGATCCTAAATATGGCAGACATGTAAAATTCTCTACAAAATTCAAGGCTCATGACGAAAACAACGAAGCTAAAGTTGGTGACATTGTTGAAGTTATGGAAACAAGACCTTTATCTAAAGACAAGCATTTCCGTCTTGTAAAGATCGTTGAAAAGGCAGTAATTCTTTAAGGCACAGGAGGTAGAAAGCTATGATTCAGAACGAAAGTAGATTGAATGTTGCTGATAACACTGGTGCTAAGGAATTATTAGTTATCAGATGTTTAGGCGGTTCCAAACGTAAGTCCGCTACAATCGGTGACGTAGTTGTTTGTGCAGTTAAGAGCGCTTCTCCTAACGGCTCTGTAAAGAGCGGTCAGGTTGTTAAGGCTGTTATCGCACGTACTTCTTACGGTATCCGTCGTGAGAATGGTTCTTACATTAAGTTTGACGACAACGCAGCTGTCATCATTAAGGATGACAAGACACCGGTCGGAACACGTATCTTCGGTCCGGTTGCTAGAGAACTTCGTGAAAAGGGATACATGAAGATCGTTTCCCTCGCACCGGAAGTTTTATAAGGAGGGCCGGATATGAAGATCAAGACAGGCGATACAGTTAAGATTATTACTGGCCATTACAAAGGAACAGTTTCCGAAGTAAAGGCTGTTAATCCTAAGACAAATAAGGTCATCGTTGAAGGCGTCAACATGATCAAGAAGTCTTTAAAGCCTTCCCAGGCAAACCCAGAAGGCGGCATCGTTGAGCAGGAAGCTCCAATTGATGCATCTAACGTTATGCTTTACGATAAGAAAGCAAAGTCTGCTAGCCGTGTAGGTTATCAGATCAATGAAAAGGGCGAGAAGACAAGAGTCTTCAAGAAGTCCGGAAACGCAGTCAAGGAGGCTAAGAAGTAATGAACCGTCTTCAGCAGAAATATAATGAAACAGTTAAGCCTTCTCTGATGAAGGAATATAACTATTCCAGCGTTATGGAAGCTCCAAAGTTAGTTAAGGTTGTCATCAACATGGGTGTTGGTGATGCTATCGCTAACTCCAAGCTTCTTGACGAAGCAGTTGAGGAAATGACACTCATCGCTGGTCAGAAGCCAGTCATCACAAAGGCTAAGAAATCCATCGCAAACTTCAAACTTCGTGAAGGTATGGCTATTGGATGTAAGGTAACTCTGCGTGGTGAGAGAATGTATGAATTCCTCGATAAGCTGTTCAACATTTCCTTACCACGAGTAAGAGACTTCCGTGGCGTCAGCACAACAGCATTTGACGGCCGTGGTAACTATACACTCGGTGTTAAAGAACAGCTGATCTTCCCTGAAATCAACTTTGATAAAGTTAATAAGGTCAGAGGTATGGATATCGTTATCGTAACAACAGCCAAGACAAACAAAGAGGCACAGTCTCTGTTAAGAGAACTCGGTATGCCTTTTGCAAAGTAAGAGGAGGAGAACATACATGGCAAAGACAAGTTTAAAGGTTAAGCAGTCCCGTCCTGCTAAGTTCTCCACACGCGAGTATACTCGCTGCGAGAGATGCGGACGTCCGCACTCAGTATTAAGAAAGTACAAAGTATGCCGTATCTGCTTCAGAGAACTCGCTTACAAGGGCGAGATTCCTGGAGTTAAGAAGGCCAGCTGGTAATAAGGAGGAAGCGCGATTATGAATATGACAGATCCTATCGCTGATATGCTCACTAGAATCCGTAACGGAGTTCAGGCACATATGACAGCAGTTGATGTTACTCCTGCTTCCAAGGTCAAGGTTGAAATTGCTAAGATCTTAAAGAAGGAAGGCTACATCGAAAATTACGCCGTAGAAGGCGAGGGTATCGAGAAGAAAATCGTCGTTACTCTTAAATATGGACCACATGATGAAAAAGTCATCAGCGGAATCAAGAGAATCTCTAAGCCAGGTCTCCGCGTTTACGCAAAGGGAACAAACATCCCTAGAGTCCTCAATGGTTTAGGAATTGCTATCATCTCCACATCCAATGGAATGATGACAGATAAAGAAGCGCGTAAGCAGCATGTTGGCGGCGAAGTAGTCGCTTACATCTGGTAAGAGAAAGGAATATAAACGAATGTCACGTATCGGTAATAAAGCGATTACCATTCCTGAAGGCGTTGAAATCAACGTTGCTGAAGGGAATGAAGTGACTGTAAAGGGCCCTAAGGGAACTCTTACAAAGACATTCTCCCCATTAATGGAAATCTCCATTAACGAAGGTGTCATTACAGTCAAGCGTCCAAATGAAGAAAAGCACACAAAACAGCTTCATGGTACAACACGTGCCCTCCTCGCTACAATGGTCGAGGGTGTATCTAAAGGATTCACAAAGTCTATGAAGGTTGTCGGTATTGGTTACCGTGCAGCTCTCAAAGGCAATACACTGAATCTCAATGTTGGTTACTCTCATGAAGTTAACCTTGAAGTTCCTGCAAATGTTAAGGTTGAAGTACCAGATGCTACTACAATTCATGTAAGTGGTATTGACAAGCAGGACGTAGGTCAGTTCGCAGCACTTGTTAGAGCAGTTAAGAAGCCAGAACCATACGGTGGAAAGGGTATCCGTTATGTGGATGAAGTAGTTCGCCGTAAGGAAGGTAAGACAGCTGCCTCTAAGAAATAATGGGAAGGAGAGAGTAAGAAGATGCTGAAATTACAGAAGAAGAATGAAGAACGTATTCGTCGTCATAAGCGCGTACGTAGAGTAGTCAGCGGAACTCCCGACTGCCCAAGATTAAATGTCTTCCGTTCCAATGCAAATATTTATGCACAGGTAATTGATGACACAACAGGAAACACACTCGTTGCTGCTAGTTCCCTTGAGCTCAAGCTCGAGAACGGTGGTAACATCGAAGCTGCTAAGAAGGTCGGCGAGGCTGTTGCCAAGAAATGTCTCGCAGCGAACATCGAATCTGTTCGTTTCGACCGTGGCGGTTATGTATATCACGGAAGAGTCCAGGCTTTAGCAGATGCTGCTAGAGAAGCAGGACTGAAGTTCTAAGGAAGGAGAAGATTCAATGCCAACAGAAAACAATGCAGCACGTCCACAGAACAACGGCGATCGTGCACAGCGCGGCGCTCGTAAGCCATTCAAAAGACGTGAACCAAAGGAATTCGATAGCGTAGTCGTCTCCATCAACCGTGTATCTAAGACAGTTAAGGGTGGACGTAGAATGCGTTTCGCAGCTCTTGTAGTTGTAGGTGACCACAAGGGACGTGTAGGATTTGGAATGGGTAAGGCAACAGAAGTTCCAGATGCAATCCGTAAGGCTGAGGAAGCAGCTAATAAAAATGTCTTCCGCATTAACCTCGTTGATGGTACAAGAACTGTACCTCATGCAGTAAAGACAACAAGTGGTGCAAGTACAGTATTCCTTGCTCCAGCTGCTCCTGGTACTGGAGTTATCGCCGGTGGTGCAGTTCGTAACATTCTCGAACTTGCTGGTGTAGCAGATGTCCTTTCCAAGGTTATCGGTTCCCGTACATCCGTAAATGTTGTTTACGCAACACTCGCAGCTCTTAAGGAAATGCGCACAGTTGAAGAAGTAGCAAAGATCCGCGGCAAGAAAGTCGCTGAAATTAGATAAGGAGGAGCTCTACTATGAAACTCAATGAATTGAAACATACAGATGGAGCCCGCTTCACTAAAAAGAGAATCGGAAGAGGCCAGGGTTCCGGCACAGGTAAGACTTCCGGTAAAGGTCAGAAGGGTCAGAACTCCAGATCTGGTGGCGGAGTAGCTATCGGATTTGAAGGTGGACAGACACCTTTCTTTAAGAGAATGCCTAAGAGAGGCTTCACAAACTATACTCGTAAAGAGTATGCAATTGTTAACGTTGAAGATCTTAACAAGTTTGACAACGATGTAACAGTAGACTTCACAGCTCTAAAGGCTGCAGGTCTTGTTAAGAAGCATCTCGACGGTGTAAAAGTCCTCGGTAACGGTAAGCTCGAGAAGAAGTTGACAGTTAAGGCTGAGAAGTTCTCCGCTTCCGCTGTTAAGGCAATTGAAGAAGCAGGCGGAAAAGCTGAGGTACTCTGATTATGATGCACACGTTCGTCAGCTTGTTTAAGAATAAAGACACTCGTAATAAGATTCTCTTTACTCTTGCAATGCTGCTGATCTATCGCATCGGGTCTGCTATTCCTGTTCCGAATGTAAACGCGGATACATTAGCAGCACAGATCAGTGACAACTCCATTTTAAGTATGATGAACCTATTAGGCGGTGGCGCTCTTGAAAGATTGAGCGTCTTCGCTATGGGTGTCACTCCATATATTACAGCTAGTATTATTATTCAGTTACTGTCTATGGATGTTATTCCTGCATTAACAGAAATGACGAAATCTGGTCAGACAGGTAGAATGAAGATGGAAAAAGTAACTCGTTACTTAGGAGTTGTTCTGTCATTTGTACAGGCTTATTCCTTAGTATACGGATTTGATGTACAGTATAGAGTTCTTGAAAATCCTACGATTTCCGGTTATCTCTATACAGCTACGGTATTAACAGCAGGAACAATGTTCCTTGTTTGGTTAGGTGACCGTATTTCCATGAAAGGTATCGGTAATGGTCTTTCTATCATTATCTTTGCTGGTATTGTAGCGAATATGCCTGCATCTTTTGTTCAGGTATATCAGGTATTAGCTGGTGGTGCAACTCAGGGAGAGCTATTCAATGGAATTCTCCAATTTGCTCTCTATTGCTTACTTTATCTTGCTATCATTGTCTTCGTTATTATTATGGAGACAGCGGTACGTAAGATTCCAATTCAGTACACAAATAGCACAACAATCCGCGGTGGTGCAGATATTACATATCTTCCATTAAAGATAAATAGTGCTTCTGTTATTCCAGTCATCTTTGCACAGTCTATTATGACTGCTCCACAGATTATTATCAGTTTCTTCAATGCAGACCTATATCAGAAATTGAGTAGCTTCTTGTCATTGACAACGCCGATTGGATTAACAATTTATGCAGTATTAACGATTCTCTTCACATTCTTCTATACTGACCTTCAGGTCGATCCAGAAAAGGTTGCTGAGAATCTAGGTAAGAGCGGTGCATATATCCCTGGTATTCGTCCTGGTGCGGAGACTAAGACATATCTGCATAAAGTCTTGAACCGTATTACGGTCCTTGGTGCTATCGCATTAACGATCGTTGCTGTAATTCCATTCTTACTACCAATGTTCACATCTCTTCCAGCTAGCACATCCGTTGGCGGAACTGGTATTATCATTGTTGTCGGTGTAGCAATGGAAACAATGGCACAGCTGAAGGGGCAGTTGACTCAGAAGCAGTACCACGGATTCTTGAATTAACCGGAGGATCGTATGAATATTCTTATTATGGGACCTGCAGGTGCAGGTAAGGGCACAATGTCCGAACTCATCCTTAAGGAATATGATATCCCACATATTTCTACTGGTGATATGCTCAGAGAAAATGTTAGAAATCATACAGACCTTGGTAATGAGGCAAAATCCTATATGGATGCTGGAAAGCTTGTTCCAGATGATGTCATCAATGCCATGGTCGAAGATAGACTGAGACAGCCAGATTGCGAAAAGGGCTACTTACTTGACGGCTTCCCTCGTACACTTGTACAGGCTGAAGAATTCGCCAAGATTGAAGCTTCTACTGGCAGACCAGTTGAATGTGTTCTCGCACTAGAAGTTGGCATGGATGTTCTTGAAGACCGTATTACAGGTCGTCGCATCTGTCCAAAGTGTGGAGCAATTTACCACGTTCGTAATCATCCTTCTAAAGTCGAAGGTATCTGCGATGAATGCGGTTCTGAACTGCAGCAGCGTAAAGATGATACAATCGAACAGCTGAAGGTGAGAATGGACGAATACGAAAAGAGTACAAAGCCTGTTATCGATTATTACGAACCAAGAGGTGTTGTTACGCATCTTGATGCGTCTAAGGAAACAGCTGAAGTATTCTCTCAAGTTCAGGAAGTATTAGCAAAAATCAAGTAAGTAATCTGACAGGAGTTTATCTCCTGTCAGACTACACTTATTTGCAGGAAATGTGTCTACGTTTCTTGTAAAATCCGAATGCAAAAAGCATTCGCATTTTAAGAGATATACATTTCCTTTCAATCCTGACAAATACGTAGGCAATTTACTACAGACAGAATATAAAAATTCTGTTAAACTTAAATATTGTCCAAGGAGGCAAGTAAAAATGAAAGTAAGACCATCTGTAAAACCGATTTGTGATAAATGCAGAGTCATTAAGCGCAAGGGCGTTGTAATGGTAATCTGTGAGAACCCTAAGCATAAGCAGAGACAGGGATAATTTGAAAGGATAAGGAGAATAAACTATGCCACGTTTTGCTGGTGTCGATATTCCACGTAACAAAGTAATTGGAGTATCACTGACATACATTTATGGAATCGGACCTACAACAGCGAAGAAGATCCTCGCTGCTGCAGGTGTTGATGAAACATTAAGAACAAGTGAATTAACAGATGAGCAGGAAACTGCTATCCGTACTCAGATTGATGCAATCAAGACTGAAGGTGACCTCCGTCGTGAAAATGCATTAAATATCAAGCGTCTGATGGAAATTGGATGCTACCGCGGACTTCGTCATAGAAGAAGTCTGCCTGTTCGCGGACAGAGAACAAAGACAAATGCCCGCACAAGAAAAGGTCCGCGTCGTACTGTCGCGAACAAGAAGAAGTAATAGGGAGGACTACTCATGGCAGCTAATACAAAGAAGAAGGCCGTTATTCGTAAGAAGAAGGTCAAGAGAAACGTCGCCAAGGGCGTCGCTCATATCCATTCAACATTCAATAACACAATTGTTACTATCTCTGATGAAGCAGGTAACGTTATTTCCTGGAGCTCTGCTGGTGCATTAGGCTACAAGGGTTCCCGTAAATCTACACCATATGTTGCTCAGCTCTGTGCAGAAGCAGCAGCTAAGTCTGCTGTTCAGCAGGGTATGAAGTCCGTAGAGGTTAACGTTAAAGGACCTGGTGCAGGACGTGAAGCAGCAGTACGTTCTTTACAGGTTGCTGGACTTGAAGTAACTGCAATCAGCGATGTTACACCGATCCCACATAACGGATGCCGTCCGCCAAAGAGACCGCGTGGTTAATCTAGAAACAAGAACAGGAGGATAATATGCAGAAATTTGAACGCGCCGATTTTGAAGTAGCAGAATATGTAGAATCTGAAAATTACGGTAAGTTTATTCTTTCTCCATTGGAGAGAGGTTTTGGTACAACAATCGGGAATGCGCTTCGCAGGGTCCTGCTTTCCTCCCTTCCTGGAGCTGCAGTTTTCTCTATTAAAGTGGATGGTGTTTATCACGAATTCACTACAATTTCCGGCGTTAGAGAAGACGTGTCAATGATCATTCTGAATCTCAAGAAGCTGATCATGAAGATTGAAGACGATGAAGTCTATGATCTGCAGATTTCCGCTAAGGGACCATGCACGATCACAGCCGGTGACATTATTGTTCCGGCACAGGTTGAGATTCTGAACAAGGATCTTGAAATTGCGCATCTTGAACAGGATGTTACATTGGAAATGGAACTCAAGGCTAAGAATGGCCGTGGTTATGTTTCCGCTGACATCAATAAACAGCTTAATCAGGGAAATTCCCAGGGTATCGGTACTGTTTATACAGACTCCATCTACACACCAATCGAAAAGGTTGCCTACAATGTAGAACCTACTCGTGTTGGTGAGGATGTTAAATATGACTCCCTTGTAATGGAAATCTGGACTGACGGTTCTATTAACCCTCAGAAAGCACTTTCCCTCGCAGCGAAGATCCTGATCGATCATCTGGATATTGTTGCGAATATCAATGAAGATGTTGTCAACATGGATAGCATCATTAAAGAAGGTACGACAGAAGCTCCGAATAAGGGACAACAGATGATGATTGAAGATCTCGATCTATCTGTACGTTCTTATAACTGCTTAAAGCGTGCTGGAATTGCGTCAGTTGATGAGCTGACACAGAAGACTGAGGAAGAAATGATGAGAGTCAGAAACCTCGGTAAGAAATCACTGAAAGAGGTCAAGGATAAGCTGCAGGAACTCGGCTACAGCTTCAAGTCCTTTGACTAATTGGAGGAACGTATATGTGGAATCGTAAGTTTGGAAGAAACGCTGATCATCGTAAGGCTATGCTCAGAAACCTCGCTACTTCTGTAATTCTTTATGGAAAAGTTGAGACAACTGAGGCTAAGGCTAAAGATATGCGTTCTGTAGTAGATGAACTGATCACTCTTGGAAAGAAGGGCGATCTTGCTGCTCGCCGTCAGGCAGCTTCTTTCATCCGTAATGTTGTTGCAGATGAGAAGACACAGCAGACAGTACTGCAGAAGTTATTCGATGAAGTAGCTCCGAAGTATGCTGATCGTAACGGTGGTTACACACGTGTTGTTAAGACAGGTGTCCGTAAGGGTGATGCTGCTCCGATGGCTTACATCGAGCTTGTCTAATCAAATATATTTATCATTTATCACTTATTATCACGTAAGGACTCTTAGGAGTCCTTTTTTCTTGCATTTTAAAATTATTGCGTAATAATATAATTAATCAATGTCCAAAGCAGATTTCTGTAAATGAATCTAAACTGGGCATTTTTTTGTACTGAAAATCCTTATATAATATTAGCATTATATTGTACATGGTGATTTTTGTGTTATAAAATAGTTTAAAAAGCATATTATATTGCTATTGATATACCAAAATTCGGCATTGAAATTTGTGTAAAATGCATATAAATAAGGCCTATTTATACCACAATATAATCAAATCAATCATTAGATACATTTAATCACATACTGTAATACCGTAAGTCATACTTTATGACTTAGCAAAAATATGTATAGAAGTACATATTTTGAATTAATTAACTGTGTTAATTAATTCAAACGGTTTGACTATTTTATGTACAGAGTATAAGATATTAAGGAATAGATGAGAATCTATTGCGCACTTTTTTGAGTGCATCGACAGAAATACGGAGGAATAATATGAGTCGAATGAATTTAAAGAATGCAGTACTTTCAGGTCTCATCGCAGCATCTATGGTACCTGCATTAACAACACCTATCTTTGCTGAAAATGCAGCAAAGGGTGACACAGCAACTGAAACAGAGCCTCAGAAGATGGTTACAGTTAACCTTACTTTCGTTAACGATGGTACATCTGTTGGTGGTGGTGACTTCACCCTTCCAGAAGGCATTACAAATTATGCTTCTCTTTCACAGTTCGTTCCTGAAGGACATGTAATCGTTGCTCCAACAGGTGATTTTACTGCTAAAGAGGGTCTTAAAGAAACAATTGAAGTTAGAAAAGTTCACACAGTAAACATTCTCTTCAAGGATAGCAAGAACGAAGTAGTTAAGGGTGGAGATTTCACCCTTCTTACATCTGAAACAGGCGTTCTGAACTATTCTCAGATTAAAGATCTTTTACCCGAAGGCTATGTCTTAAAGGATGACTTAGCTGGTGACTTCACAGTTGGTGAAAATGAAAATCGTTTAACATTTGATGTTCTTAAGACAACACCAATGGAAGACATCAAGCCAGCTGATCCAGTTAAGCCTGAACATGTAGAAAAGTATGCATCTGCTAACCTTAAGTTCGTTGATGAAAACGGCGCTGAAGTTACAAGCGGTACATATACAGTTAAGGTTGACGAAAACGGCAACGCTAAGTTCAACGAATTAACAGCTCCTGCTGGATATGAAATTACAATTTCTGGTGACTTCACACCTTCCACAGCAGAATACACAACAGTTAACGTTAAGAAGATTGTTGTTGAAGACAAGTCTTCCGTTATCAAGGTTACATTAGTTGATGTTGATGGTAACTTTGCAGTAGGCGGCGGTGAATACAGAGTCGACGTTGATGGCGATGGCGTTGCTAACTGGCAGGAAGTTGCTTTACCAGAAGGATATGAATTCTGTGAAAAGGGTGACTTCTTTGTTAAGGATTACAGACCTGAACTCGATAGACAGGTTAACGTTAAGAAGATGACTCAGGGTACAATTGTCAACTTCACATTTGTTGATGAAGAAGGCAATAAGCTCGGTGGTGGAGATGTTCTCGTTGACACAGACAACGATAACGTTGCAAATTACAATGAACTTTCAACTATTATCCCTGATGGATATGAACTCGTTGTTACAGGTGACTTCAACGTTCATGAAGCTAAGTTAAATGGAACAAACGAAATCACTGTTAGAAAGAAGACAGTTGGTTCTGTAGTTAACATTCAGTTCGAAGACAAGTATGGAAACGCTCTTGGTGGAGGCGACTATGTTGTTGACCCAGATGGAGATGGTATCTTCAATATGTCCGAAGTAGCTTTACCACAGGGTTATAAGCTCACACTTTGCGGAGACTTCTTCGTTTCTGAATTCCAGCATGGTGAACATTATCCAATCGTTCTTGAAAGAATCAACAACCCTATTATCATCAATGTTGTATTCCAGGATGAAGAAGGAAACAACCTCGGTGGTGGAGACTTCTTCGTTGATGAAGATGGTGACAATGTTGCTAACTACAACGAACTCAAATTACCAGAAGGATATGAGCTCATCGAAACAGGTGACTTCTTCGTTAGAGAAGGCGAACACTATGTAATCACTCTTAGAAAGTCCGCTACAAACGAAACACCAGAAGCTCCACAGAAGCCAGAAGAAAAGCCAGAAGCTCCAACAAAGCCTGAAAAGCCAGCAGCTAAGCCTGAAAAGCATGAAGGTGTTAACACAGGTGACTTCGCATCTCTGTTCGCAGGTATCTCTGCAGTCACAGCAGGATCCGGTGCAGCTGTTCTTGCAATGCGCAAAAAAAAGAACAATAAATAATTAACGTTTATTATACGATTACTTCGTAAACGAAGGGGATTCCTCACGGAATCTCCTTTTTATACGTCATAAATTAATTGAAAAGGTTAATTAATTTGAGAATATTGACGTGAAATAAAGCGATTGTTATTATGTAATTTGATGAAAGGTGTCTATTTTTTTAGACAAAGGAGAAGATAAATGAATCGTAAAGCATTTCTTGCAGGGGTCCTTGCGACATGTATGATTCCTGCATTAGCTACAACTCCAATTTTCGCAGAAAAGAATGGGGCTGATACACCAACTGTTTATGGTGATACAGGGCCACAAGGATATGGCACAAGATTATTTATTCGTCTTGTTGAAGAGAACGGAAATATTGTACAGGAACATTTCTATAATGGTGATCTGTATGATGAAGATGAGAATGGTTATATTGATAAAGAAGAGTTAGAATATTTTGCTGCTCCACCAGGCTATAAACTTGCTGAAATGAAACCCTTGAAAGTAAGTGATCTTTTAGGAAAGATTAATAATCTTGTTGTTAAGAAGTCTGCTCAAAAAGATTGTAAATATATCAAGATTCGTATGATTGATAATTATGGCAATCAAATTAAGGGATATAACGAAATTTGTGTTCCTGTTGATAAAGATGATTATATTGATCTTTATCCGATGAATAATCGATCTATTCCAGCTGGATATCGTATTGACTTCAAAAAAATGAATAAAAAATACAAGGCAGAAGATTATAAGGAAAAGCCTTTAGATCTTCAACTAATTCCTATGCATGATGTGTTTAGAGCTAAGTTTGTAGATCAGGATAATAATCAAATCAAAGGCTTTGAACAGGATTTGAGTATTTATGAATTTGATCAGGATGGCATGATTGATCTTAATACAGTCAAAGTTCCTGGTGGATACAAAATGATTGATCCTCAAATTGTTGATATTAAGAAACTTGGTGGAAAGACCTTAAATATCAAATTAGAGAAGATTTTTAATCCTAAGTTTGTCAGAGTTAAGGATATGGGTAAGTTAGATCCGGATGATACGGAAGAAATCCCAATGTCTGTATATAATAACTATATAGTAGATCATCCACTTAGAAAATCGATTAACTATGCAGAATTAAATGTAGGTGAAAATTTAACAGTTAAGGAGAAAGGCATTGTTGACCCTAAGAACTATAGGAATGATAATATTGGAGTTCATATTATTCATGTCGATGGAACACAGGTCATTACACGTTATGTTGATCCATTACAGGATACTGTGGGTGTCTTCTACAATGATGTAGATAAAGATAACGATGGTGTAGCTAGCTATTCTGAATTAACACTTCCAGAAGGATATGAGTTAAATACAGATGTACTGCCACAGACATATGCAGACGATGTTTCTGTGACATTTAATGTCGCAGACCTTGCAAAGAATAAGGATAATGTAGTTAAAGTATTTGAAAAGTTTCATGAACCAGTAGAGGGAAAGGTTTTCTTACAGATTTATGATGAACAAGGCCACATGGATGGATTTGCTCTCAATGTTGGTGGAAAGTTATCCGAAGAAATTGAGGAACCGGTAAAAGAAGGTTATAAGTTCCTCGGTTGGAATACAAAGGAAGATGGTACAGGAGAAACATATACATTAGACTCCACAGTGACTGAAAACTTAAGATTATTCGCAATGTATGAAAAGATCGGCGGAGAAGAACCACAGCCTGAAACACCAACAGAACGTAATATAAAGATCAGCTTCGTTACAGAAGATAAGACAAATGTCGGTGATGCAGAAGTTACATTACCAGTTGAGAATGGCACAACTGCTAAGTTATCTGACTTAGTTGCGTATGTACCAAAAGGCTATGAACTTGCTAGCACAGGAGATCTTTATATCGCTCCAGAAGCTGACACAGTACAGGTCACGGTACGTAAGAAAGCAGTCGTAGAGCCAGAATTACCTGCAAAGCGTGAAGTCAATGTCGAGTTCGTTACCGAAGATAACAAAGTTGTCGGTA
>CAUWDF010000026.1:0-19900 GCA_963557245.1 uncultured Bulleidia sp. | reverse complement strand
ATATTTATGCCTTCTAAAGCTATTTTTATTTTCTTAAACTCCTAAAGTTAGGATTTTAATCCGTAGCCTTCTGTCGTGCAAGAAGTGCACAAATTCATTAAATATCATGCTAAAATATTAAACAGGAGATTAAAATGACAAAAAGAAGTGTAAAACGTGAAAACGCAATGATTGCGATTTATCAATATTTACTTGTAAACAGAGATATTGATTCCTTAATTGAAGATTCTTTTAAAGCAAATATTAAAGATGTAGATTCTTATTTTGTAGATGTAGTACATGATGCGATAGAAAATGAAGATCGTTATCATAAATATATTGATGAAGTACTGAAAGATGGTTGGTCTTTTGATCGTTTAGGTACAATTGAGAAGGCAATTTTATTAACTGGTTGTGCGGAATTCAATTTAAAAAAGACAGAAGCTGCAGTTATTATTGATGAATGTGTAACATTAGCTAAAAAGTATTGCGATAGCGATGCCTATAAATTAATCAACCGAGTATTGGATATTATATGAGCCGTAAATTGATTCCTGTCAGTACATTAGTCAATTATCTAAAAGGCTACTTGAACAGTAATCCTGTATTGCATGGTGTTAATGTGGAAGGTGAAATTTCAAATCTTCGTAAGCCATATACAGGACATTGGTATTTTTCTTTAAAAGATAAAAAATCAAGTATTCAGTGTGTGATGTTCGCATCTACAAATAAAGCGGTCAAATTTACTCCAAAAGATGGAGATAAAGTTGAAATTGTTGGTGATGTTTCAATTTATGAAGCTGGCGGAAGCTTACAGGTAATTGTTCATGCGATGAGACCGGCAGGAATCGGTGACTTATATCTTCGATTGGAAGAATTGAAAAAAAAGCTTTCTGAAGAAGGCATGTTTTCTGAAGAACATAAGAAACCTTTACCTCTTTATCCTATGGATATAGCGCTTGTAACTGGAAATCAGACAGCTGCTCGTGAAGATGTTCTGATTACATTGAAAAAAAGATGGCCTATAGCGAAACTAACAGAATATCCTGCACCTGTGCAAGGATCGGAAGCAACGCCTAAAATCATTTCGGCATTAAAAAAGGCTGATGATGGTGGACATCAAATAATACTTCTTGTACGTGGAGGAGGCTCAATAGAAGATTTATGGTGCTTTAATGATGAAACTTTAGCACGCTGTATTTATGATCTTAAAACGCCTATTGTGACTGGCATTGGCCATGAAATTGATTTTACAATTGCTGATTTCGTGTCTGATTATAGAGCTAATACACCTACGGGAGCTGTTGAAGCCTCTGTGCCAGATTATAAAGAAGTACTTGTTTCATTGAATCAGATTGAGAATCGACTGATTCAAACAATGAATAAAAGAATAGAACTGGAAAGACATAAATTATTAAATCTTTCTGATTTTACTATATTTAAACATCCGGAACAGATCTATAGTCAATATATTCTTAGGATTGAAACTATATACGAAAAACTCATGCGTACTCCAATATCCATTAAAGAAATGCAGGCTAGTTTTTCAACTCTTTCACATCGATTTAATTTATTGCTGTATACATATACATCGGATTTAAAAAAAGACATTAAAGATTGCGAGAATCGACTTATCTATCTTTCCCAAAGAAAAATAGATAAAGATAAGATTCATCTTTCAGAATGCAGGCAAAAATTAGATCTTTCGATGAAAAATGCATTTAAAGAGTCAAAGGATAAATTATCTCATGCTGCGACATTGATGGACGCTTATTCGCCATTGAAAGTGATGGCAAGAGGATATAGTGTCGTAACAAAAGAAAATTCTATTATCCAAAATTCTGATACGCTTCAGAAAAATGATATAATCCATATCCGCTTTGATAAAGGATCTGTAGATGCTCAAGTAAAGGAGATTTATCATGGAAAATAAGAAAACTTTCGAACAATCTATTCAAAGATTGAATGAAATTGTAGATGAACTCGAAAAAAATGAAAAACCTTTAGATGAAACAATTAAGCTTTTTGAAGAAGGTCTTAAACTTGTAAAAACATGTAATACAAAACTCACTCAGTTCGAAATGAAAGTGGCGGATATCGTAAAGCAAAATAGTGGTGATCAAAATGAGAATTGAAGATTGTCTAAAAGAGAAAATCTATAAGATTACACCAGGTGTCTTGCGGGATGCAATGGAATATTCCTTGCTTGCAGGAGGTAAGCGTATTCGACCAAATCTACTATATTCAGTCGTAAAAGGTTATGGGTTGCAAGAAGAGATTGCAGATGAGTTTGCATGTGCTCTTGAAATGATTCATACATATTCATTAATTCATGATGATCTACCTGCTATGGATAATGATGATTTACGACGTGGTCGCCTTACATGTCATAAACAATTTGATGAAGCAACTGCCATTTTAGCAGGAGATGGACTTTTAACATATGCATTTTCAACTGCTTCTTCATCTAAGCAGAATCCAGCTAAAGTATGCAAATGTATAGCAATTCTTGCTGAAATGGCTGGCCCTGACGGAATGGTTCTAGGACAAGTATATGATATGAACGAGCAGATCAATTCTTCAGATTGGGAATATTTGAAAAAGGTACACCATTATAAAACCGGTTGTTTATTAAGTGCTCCTCTTATGATGGGAGCAGTACTTTCTGATAAAGATGACTCAATTGTAGAACAATGGCATGAGGTTGGAAATGCAATTGGCTTAGCATTTCAAATTCAAGATGATATATTAGATGTACGTCTGACAGCCGAAGAATTTGGTAAGTCCAATTCTGATGCTAGAAACGATAAAGTCACAAGCGTTACTTTGCTTGGTGAAGACAAGGCAGAACACTTAATGAATCAGCTATATTTAAAAGCAGAAGATTTGATTTGTTCTTTGGATGATTTTAATGCGCAAAATTTACTGAAAATGCTTGAAGAAATTAGAGCGCGGAAAAAATAGTTTGGAGGCTCGCATGGATCTGAATAAAATTCAAAATCCACAGTTCTTAAAATCAATGAGTATTAAAGAGATGGAAGATCTTTCTGCCGAAATTCGTGATTTTCTTATTCATAGTGTTGCGAAAACTGGAGGACATCTTGCAAGTAATCTTGGTGTAGTTGAACTTACAATTGCACTACATTATGTCTTTAATTCTCCAAAAGATAAAATTTTCTTTGATGTAGGACATCAATGCTATACTCATAAAATTTTGACTGGTAGAGCGGCAGAATTTCCTACTCTACGACAATATCATGGTCTTTCAGGCTTTCAAAAAAGAAAAGAAAGCGAGCATGATGTTTGGGAAGCAGGACATAGTTCTACTTCGTTAAGTGCAGCATTAGGAATGGCAGTTGCACGTGATCTGAATCATGACGACTATGCTGTAATTCCAGTTATTGGAGATGGAGCACTTTCTTCTGGTATGTCCATGGAGGCGTTAAACGAAATTGGATGTGAAGGAAGAAATATGATTATTATCTTTAATGATAATAATATGTCTATTTCCAAAAATGTTGGTGCTTTGACATCCGCTTTCTCAAAATTACGTTCCTCACCTGGATATACAAATATAAAGAAGAATATGAAAAAGAATCTTCTTACAAGTAATTTTGGAGAAGGGCTTTATAAAGGACTTGTAACATTACGGGATGCAATTAAAGATCAAGTTCTGGATAAAGGTATTTTTGGAGAATTTAATTTGGATTATATCGGTCCAGTTGATGGACATAATTTAAGAGACTTAATTCAAGTCCTTGAAGCAGTTAAAGATCATGATGGACCAATTGTTGTCCATGTCATTACGAAAAAAGGAAAAGGCTATTTACCCTGCGAAAATGATAAAGAAGGTAAATGGCATGGTGTTGGTCCATTTAATCCAGATACAGGAAAGGCATTACATGATACACCTTCTGGATTTTACTCATGGGCTACAGCAATGTCTAATGCTGTTAAAAATGAAGCAGAGCAAAATGATGATGTTGTTGCTCTCACACCTGCAATGATTACCGGCTCTGGTCTCATGCAATTCTTTGCGGAATTTCCAGATCGCTCTTTTGATACTGGCATAGCGGAAGAACACGCTGCTACATTTGCAGCAGGTTTAGCAATTAGTGGTAAGCGCCCATATTTAGTTGTCTATAGTTCTTTTATCCAAAGAGCTTATGATCAAATTAACCATGATATTTGTCGTATGGACCTTCCAGTTGTAATCGGAATTGATCATGCAGGCATTGTAGGTAGTGATGGTGAGACTCATCATGGTATTTATGATATTGGCCTTTTAACTGCATTACCAAATATGATCTTATCGCAGCCTAGAAATGACTCAGAAGTACAGGATTTAGTTTATACAGCATTCCATCAGAAACATCCTTTCGGAATTCGTTTTCCAAAAGGACTGGTAAAGAAAGATAATGGTCATCATCCTAAGATGATTCCGATTGGTTCTTGGGAAATGTTAAATGATAGTCCTACAAATAAAGTTGCTGTTCTTACTTATGGTGAAAATGTAGATACAGTGTTAGATAAGGTCTTGGCTAATGAACTGCCTGTTACGGTCGTTAATTGTCGATTCTTAAAACCACTTGATAAAAATAGGATTGATGAATTAGCACAACGTCATATGTATGTAATCACATATGAAGGAGATGCACTTATTCATGGTTTAGGATCTCTTATTTTAGAATATACAAATAGTAAAAATATAGAATTATCTATAAAGAGAATTGGTATTCCAGATGTATATGTACAACATGGTAGTGAAAGACTATTACGTCGTGAATTACATATCGACATCAATACTTTAATGGATGAGATTGAAAAAAATTATGATTGAGAACTTGTATATCAAAAATTTTGTATTAATTAAGGAAATGAATCTTGATTTTGAAACTGGATTCAGTGTTTTTATCGGTGAAACAGGAGCTGGTAAATCAATTTTGATTGATGCAATATCTGTTTTATGTGCTGATCGTGCTGGTGCCTCATATGTTTCCAAAGGAGCCGATAAAGCAGTGATTGAAGGGACTTTTCATATTAAACCAGGTACTCATGCTTATGATGTTCTATCAGAAGCAGGTTTTGATATACATGACGACGTAACATTCACACGCGAGATTAGTGCATCTGGAAAGAATACAGTACGTATTGATCATCGTATTGCAAATTTAAATTTACTTCGAGAATGTTTACGAGATGAAGTAGATATTCATGGTCAAAGAGATAATGGATATTTATTAAATATTAACTATCATCGTTCTTTATTAGATTCTTTTGCAGAAGATGAACAACAATTACAAGATGTAAAAAATGCTTATCATAAACTAAGTACACTACAAAACGAGAAAGCTGAAGTCTTAAATTCAACATTTAATGAGAATGATTTGGAGTTTTTACGCTATCAGGTTCAAGAAATTGAAAATGCCAATCTTGTTATAGGTGAAGATATTGAATTGGAAGAGAAAGAGCAAAAATACAAAGCTGTAAAAGATTCTTTTGATAAATTGAATCAAATTTTTACGCTGTATGATGATCATATCTCAGGTGATCTTTATGAAGTTGTTCGTTTGATTAATTCTTTAAAATCTGACAGTAAGATTGAAGAGATTCAAGAACAAGTACAAGATTCCTATTATGCACTAACGGATTCTTTTGAAAATCTATTACGTCTAAAAGATGAAATGGATCTCTCTGAAGATGAAGTAAATGAGATGGAAGAACGTTTATTTACAATTCAGAAGTTAAAAAGAAAATATGGCAGAACAATTGAAGATATATTAAAAAATAAGAATCAGATGCAAGAAAAGATTGATTCGTATTCTAATCGTCAATCTTATCTAGCCAAAATAGACAAGAAGGTTGCTGAAGCTAAAATCGATTACGAACAAAAGGCAAATATTCTTTCTGAAGTTCGTAAATGTAAAAGTAAAGAGCTAGATTCCTGTATTTTATTACAGTTAAAAGATTTAATGTTAGAGCATGCCGTATTTCAAACTGTTATTACACCTACCAATGAACCAACAGAATATGGAAATGAATCTGTTGAGTTTATGATATCTATGAATCCTGGCGAGGATTTAAACCCATTAGCAAAAACAGCTTCCGGTGGCGAATTAAGTCGTTTGATGTTAGGACTTAAAGTTATATTCACAAAATTACAAGGAATTGGAACCGTAATTTTTGATGAAATTGATACAGGTGTCTCTGGTCCTGTCGCTACAAGTATTGGCAAAAAAATGAAGACATTATCAAATGATTGCCAAGTTTTCGCAGTATCTCATCTTGCTCAGGTAGCAGCATGTGCAGATTATGCTTATTTTGTGCATAAAAAGAATACAGATAAGCAAACATTGACTTCTGTTACATTATTAGATTCCCACGAAACAGTTGATCAACTAGCTCTTATTGCTTCTGGAGAAATTACAGAATCATCTCGTAAAGCAGCAGAGGAGCTATACAGGAGGAATCATTCATAATGGGTAAAGTATATTTACATATTGATTTAAATGCCTTTTTCGCAAGTGCAGAAGTGATTCTAAATCCATCTTTAGCTGGAAAACCAATTGCTGTATCAGGTAATACAAGAAGAAGTGTTATCTCAACGGCAAGCTACGAGGCTCGAAAAAAAGGTATACATAGTGCTCAACCCGTTCAAGAAGCAATTAAAATGTGCCCGGAATTAATTGTTGTTCCAGGGCACTATTCATATTATTTAGATCTTTCTAAACAATTCATAAATATAATAAAACAATATACTTCACTAGTAGAACAAGCTTCTATTGACGAATGTTATGCGGATGTTACCGAAGTTATCTTTAATTTTAAACATCCACTGGATTTGGCTTGGGAAATTCAGCAACGCGTTCTAAAAGAAATTGGGCTGCGTTGTTCAATCGGAATTGCACCAAATATGTTTTTAGCAAAAATGGCAAGTGATATGAAAAAGCCTATGGGAATCACTATTTTAAGAATTCGAGATGTACCAAAAAAATTATGGCCTTTACATATTGAGGAAATGAGGGGAATTGGCAAAAAGACCCTTCCTTATATGAAACAGCTCAATATACAAACAATAGGCGACCTAGCCAATTATCCTGATATTTCTCGTTTAAAACCAATCTTTGGAAAAAATACAGATATCATGTTAGAACGTGCTCATGGTATTGATAAAAGAGAATTGATTGTTGAAAGCGATTCAAAGTCTATGGGAATCTCCGAAACAACATTAGAAGATATCACAGACTATGATGAAATTAGAGGGCTTTTTCGAACTTTATCTAGAAAACTATCTGCACGTTTAAAAGAAGCACATAAAGCAGGAAGCCATCTTTCGATTCGTATATGCTATTATGATTTTAGAAATGTAGATCGTTCTAAAAAGATTGATCATCCAATTTGGTCATCTGAGGATATATTTTCAAATGCGATTTCATTATTTGAAGAAAATTGGGAAGAAGGAGAGGCAATACGCTTAATCGGTATCTCGTTGTCAGACTTTGCAAGTGATACTCTATTAGCAAAACAAATTAATCTTTTTGATTCTATCATTGCAGAAAGGCAGGAAACAAAAGAAGTTCTTGCGGATCTAAATAAAATGATAGGATCTAGATGTTTCGTACGAGCAAGTACATTATTAAAGAAGGATACGAATGAAACTAACAGAAGCACTAAATGAATATGATCTTTATATTAAAAGAATTGAAAATAAAAGCGAGAATACGGTAAATGCTTATTTAGAAGATTTGAAACAATATTATGAATACTTACTAAACAATGGTATCCATGATACAAATGATATAACTCTTCAAATCATTCAATCTTTTTTAATAAAACAAAGCAATATAAAAAAAGCTACATCTGTTGTTCGTATGAGTGCTTCTATACGATCTTTTCATCATGCATTAAATTTTTTGTTTGATGAAGCAGATCCTTCAATAAATATTGAAGTGCATAAAAATAGTCATATACTTCCAGTTTATTGTACAAAAGCTGAAATACAAAAATTAATGGATTCTTTTGATGCAGAAGATCCAAAACAGATTCTTTATCATTCTATTATTGAATTGATTTATGCTTGTGGACTAAGAGTATCGGAAGTTACAAATCTAACAATGTCTCGTGTTGATCTTGATACTGGAAAATTACGTGTAATAGGAAAGGGGAATAAAGAGCGTATTGTCCCTATTCCACATGGTACTATTTCATTAGAATTGAGATATAGAGATCAGATTCGCCCTATTTTTAACAAAAAAAAATTGGACCTTTTTTTCATTAATGAATTCGGCAGAAAAGTAACTCCAAGATCAATAGAACTATGTATGAATCAAAAATGTATAGAACTCGGATTTAAAAAAGAAATTACACCACATAAGTTACGTCACAGTTATGCAACTCATATGTTACAAGGTGGTGCGGACATTCGTACCGTACAAGAAATATTAGGACATTCCGATATTACTACCACGGAAATTTATACTCATGTCGTCAATCAACAGCTGTTTGATGAATATAAAAAGCATCATCCTGGTGAGTTAGATGCACTGATCGACTCCAATCATAGTAAAAAACCTAATAATTAAAGCATACAAAATATGCGCTTTCTGTATGAAATTTTAGAAATCGCATAACATACATTATGCGAAGTAGTTAAAACATATAAGAAAACCCACAACTGAAAATACCATATTTTCTAGAATATCTTATATTATTTTGATTTAAATCTTACGTGCTATATCAAATCCTTCATGAATTGAGTTCATTGCACGTCTAGCTCTCACAGCATCACCAATTACATGTACTGGCTTACCGAGTTCTTCGCACTTAGCTTGGATTGCAGAACTATCATTTGCTTTAGCACCGATAGCAACTACAACATTATCACAAGGAATCACTTCCTTTTCACCATTTAACACCTCATGTGCATTTGAAATGCTTAATCCAATTGTGATTGGAGAAGCACCTAGTGAAACAATCACTTCATCAAAAAAACTATACTCAAATGTTTCATCAATCTTAGAATTTAAATGAACTTCAATGCCATCTCTTTCGACTCTTTTTGCCATATCGAATAATGTTTGACTCTGTTTACGCCCAATCGATTTCATGTCCAACCTGTGGGTTTCTCATACATGTGATACCATCTGGGAAATCAGCAACATTAGCAAATCCATCTAGACATCCTTGATCACAAGCAATGCAATATTTGATTTCATCAGCGTTTCCATTCTTTGCTTTATTTGGAGCATCGGGATCACAGAGAACAAATCGAGCCATACCAACAAGATCCGCTTTGTTATCTTCTAATACTTTTTCAGCAAATGCAGGAGTGTTGATTCTACCTACTGCCATTGTAATCATAACAGTTTCTTCACGGAATCTAGCAGCGTTATCTACGTTAAATCCTCTTGTCAAATCTAATGGTGGTACTTCATAGAAGTTAGCTGGAGTAATAATATTTCCTCTAGAGATATTTAATACATCAACCCCTTCTTCTTTAGCCCACATAGAAAACTGAATCTGGTCTTCAATTGTGTTTCCTCCAGGTAACATATCATCTAATGCCTCTATTCTCATAAATAGAGGCCTATCTTCTGGCATGTTATTTCTGATTTCACGAATACATTCTAATGGGAACTTTGCACGATGTTCTAAATCTCCGCCATATTCATCTGTTCTATGGTTTAAACCACCTGAAAGGAAACTATGTGGAAGATAGTTATGTGCACAATGGAATTCAAGACAATCATATCCTGCTTCAACAGCTCGTCTTGCTGCATCCCCATAGCATTTTTCTACCATGTTAATTTCGTCTATTGTAATCCCTGGAATTGTATATTCAGTTGACATCAGTGTATCCTGAACCATAAACATTTTAGCATTACGGTCCATTCCAACAGCAATACTACCCTGCCATAACTGAATACAAACTTTACCACCAGCTTCATGAATTGCGTCAACTAATTTCTTATGACCTTCGATATACTTATCATCATCTATAGAAAGGAACATAGATAGTGCAGAAGATGGTTCTACAGAGCATACTTCTACAGTGTTAAGACCTACACAACCCTTTGCACGTGCTACATGATAAGCAATTAAACGATAATTTGAATCGGTTCAAATAATTTATCAAACATACCAGTCTCCTTTTTTTATACCTTGATATAATATGTATATTACTAGTATAATTTTCATCAAGTAAAAAGGGTTATGCAAATATGACAAGGAGTTGAATGATTTATACTTTTTATTCAAAAAGTATAATAAAAAAATATGAAAGATACAAAACAGATTATTATACATACGACTATGAATTTATTCCGTAAAATCGGATATGAGAAAACAACAATTGCTGAAATATGTAAAGCATGCAATATAACGAAAGGAACTTTTTACTATTATTTTGAATCAAAAGATGATATCTGTATTGCATATCATGAAATGATCCAAGACCAAATAGATACCATTCTTCCAGAACTTTTAATGATGGATGATCCAAGAGAACAATTATGGAAGGTTATGGAATATGGCATTCATAATTCAATGGCGCTAGGTCCTAAATTATTAAAAGCTTTTTTCTTATCTGAAATGCAAAAAGGACTTCAACAATTTGGTGTATATAATTTAAGAACAATCGACTCTTCCTCTAATGAAATGAATGCATTATCTCTTGCAAAAAGTTTTGTGATCAAAGGACAAGCATTAGGTAAAATTAAACCAGGAAACCCAGAAAACATGATATATACTTTCCATAGTGCTTGTATGGCCATGGCTTTCGATTGGGCTAGTAATGATGGTACTTTTGATGAACAAAATGAAATGAAAAAATATTTTGACGTCATTTTTTAATTCATTACATTTTCACTTTTAGACTCGACATATTGTTGAGTCTTTTATATTACATAAAATATCTTAAACATTCTTTTCTACATATGAAATGGAAAGTATTTCCATATTTTGATTATACTATCATTTTGGAGTGTATGACAAAATCAATAAAAAAGGATGAATTTAAAAATTCATCCTACGTGATAATACAATATAAATAATTAAGCGTTGTTCTTAGCTTCTAAAGCAGCTTTGATCTTCTCTGTGAGTAATGGGAGGATCTTATTTAAGTCACCAACGATACCATAGTCCGCTACATCAAAGATAGGAGCAGTCTCATCCTTGTTAATAGCGATGATGATATCAGATTCTTCCATACCTGCAACGTGCTGAATAGCACCAGAGATACCAATAGCAAAATATACATGTGGACGAACAGTCTTACCTGTCTGGCCAACCTGTAATTCCTTTGGTTCCCAACCATTATCTACAACAGCTCTAGAGCAAGAAACTGTTCCGTGAAGAACTTCAGCCAAATCTTCAAGAAGTTTGAAATTCTCTTTAGAACCAACTCCACGACCACCAGATACAAGAATCTTAGCAGCGGAGATATCAGCAACATTCGAAACTTCTTTTACTACTTCTTCGATTTCAACATAACAGTTATTCTTAACTAATGGAGCCTTCCAGTTAATTACTTCTGCCTTTGCATCAAAGTTAGGAGTAATCTTCTGCATAACACCAGGTCTTACTGTAGCCATCTGTGGACGGTTATCAGGGCAAGCGATAGTAGCAATTGTGTTACCTCCGAATGCTGGACGTGTCATAAGAAGCTGCTTGTGTTTCTGTTCATCTTCTTTGCCTGGAATAGCAACGAGTGGGAAATCACCAATTTCAAGAACAGTACAGTCAGCTGTTAAACCTGTTTCAACACGTGCAGAAGTTCTTGGACCTAAATCACGTCCAATTGCTGTAGCACCAACAAGAACAATTTCAGGCTTAAATTCATCAATGAATCCAGCTAATGCCTGCGTATATGGTTCTGTTCTATAATCCTTTAATTCAGGATCATCAATAACAACCACACGATCTGCACCATATGCAGCGAGTTCGTCCACAAGTCCACCAACATTAGAACCGATTAAAACAGCTGTAACTGTTTTATCATCTAAGTCAGCAGCAAGCTCTCTTGCCTTTCCAAGAAGTTCTAAGGAAATTGTAGAAAGCTTTCCGTCTACCTGCTGAGCATAAATAGCAATGCCCTTGTATTCTTCAAGATTCTTTTCAATCATTGTTATATTCCTCTCAATTCCTTAGATAACATGCTTCTCAGCAAGAACATTTGTAATATATTCTGCTGCATCTGATGCAGAGTCAGGAGTAACAACTGTACCCTTACCCTTAGCAACTTTATCAGATGCCTTAGCAATCTTAGTAGGAGATCCCTTCAGACCAATATTTTCATCAGCAACATCAAGATCTTTTCTACCCCAAACTGTAATCTGCTTGTCAAAAGCATCGAAGATTCCACCAGGTGTCATGTATCTAGGGTCGTTCAGTTCAGAAAGAGCTGTAACTAAGCATGGCATTTGCGACTTAACAATCATATAACCATCGTCGAACTGTCTCTTAACCTTAACTGTGTTTCCTTCAACAGAAACTTCCTTTGCATAAGAAATGCAAGGAATTCCGAGGTGTTCAGCAATCTGAGGTCCAACCTGTGCTGTATCACCATCGATAGCCTGACGACCTGTGAAAATCAGATCGTATTCCATATTCTTTAATGCACCAGCGATTGTAGAAGATGTTGCCCATGTATCAGCTCCGCCGAGTACACGATCAGTGATTAAGACACCAGCATCAGCTCCCATAGCCATTGCTTCACGAAGAACTGCATCTGCCTTTGGAAGACCCATTGTAACTGCAGTAACAGTGATGTTTTCAGGATCAGTATCCTTAATTCTTAAAGCAGCTTCCAGACCTGCTTTATCATCTGGGTTCATGATAGCGAGCATTGCGCCACGATCCAGTGTACCATCAGCCTTGAATTTAACTCCACCAGCTGTATCAGGAACCTGTTTAATGCATACTACGATTTTCATTTGTTCAGTTCTCCTTCTATTACTTCAGCAAATCACCGGAGATAACCATTCTCTGTACTTCAGAAGTACCTTCATAGATCTCAGTAATCTTAGCGTCTCTCATCATACGTTCAACTTCGTATTCTCTGATGTAGCCATAACCACCCATAAGCTGTACGCACTTTGTTGTAACGTCCATAGCTGTTTCTGCAGCAAATAACTTTGCCTTAGCAGCTTCAACAGAATATCTGTCTTTTGTTGCCTTTGCTTCAGCAGCTTTATATACGAGTAACTGAGCAGCTTCTACCTGTGTAGCGAGGTTAGCAAGCTGAAACTGTGTATTCTGGAATGCAGAAATAGAACGTCCGAATTGTTTTCTTTCTTTTACATAAGCAACAGTTCTATCCAATGCACCTTCTGCAAGACCTAAAGCCTGAGCAGCGATACCAATACGTCCACCATCAAGAGTATGCATGGCAATAGGGAAGCCCATACCTCTAGCACCTAACTGGTTTTCTACTGGGATATGGCAATCCTGGAAAATCAGTTCATATGTAGCTGATCCACGGATACCCATCTTATGTTCCTTCGTGCCGAATGTGAAACCAGGAGTACCCTTTTCAACGATGAATGCAGTAAATTTCTTCTGCTTTCTGCCCTTCTTCTCAACAATATCTGTATAAGCGATAATAATATAAATATCAGCTTCTTTACCATTTGTAATAAAGCACTTAGAACCATTTAAGATCCATTCTTTACCATCTTCAGAAAGAACAGCTTTTGTCTGAACACCCTGTGCATCAGTACCAGCACCTGGTTCTGTTAAACCGAAAGCACCGAGTTTTTCACCCTTAGCAAGTGGTGTGAGGAACTTCTTTTTCTGTTCTTCTGTACCATATGTGTTAATAGGATCGCAGCAAAGAGAGCTGTGTGCAGAAACGATAACGGATGTTGTACCACAGCACTTAGCGAGTTCTTCAACACACATTACATATGTTAACGGGTCGCAACCCTGTCCGCCATATTCTTTAGGCATAGCGATTCCTAAGAAACCGTTCTTAGCCATTTTGTTTACTGTTTCACGTGGGAACTCTTCTGTTTCATCTGTGTCAACAGCAAGAGGCTTAACCTCTTTTTCCGCAAAATCCTTGAATAAGGATCTTGCCATGGTATGCTTTTGATCAAGCTGGAAATCCATTTTTTTCTCCTCCAAATTTCCTTTTTTATCAAACCGTAGAATAGCGTCGGTCAGAACGACCGGCGCTTTCTACGATTGCAACAATAATTACTTAGCGTCTACTGGTGTTTTTGTATGATCAGCGTTGTAGATATAGAATCCGCGACCTGTCTTACATCCTAAATGACCAGCACGAACCATCTTTCTCAATAATGTGCAAGCTCTGTATTTAGAATCACCTGTCTCTTTATAGAGAACATCCATGATAGCAAGAACGATATCAAGTCCAATATAGTCACCTAACTCTAATGGTCCCATTGGGTGATTAGCACCAAGCTTCATAGCTGTGTCAATGCCTTCGATATCAGAAACACCTTCCTGATAAACTGTGATACCTTCGTTTACTAAAGGAATTAAAATTCTGTTTACAACGAAACCAGGAGCTTCGTTAACTTCAACTGGAGTCTTGCCAAGCTTAACAGCAATATCCTTAACTGCTTCCACATCAGCGTCAGGAGTATTAGCACCCTTGATAACTTCAATCAGCTTCATAACTGGAGCAGGATTAAAGAAATGCATACCGATAACAGGCTTCTTTAAACCAGAACCGATTTCTGTAATGGAAAGAGATGATGTATTAGAAGCATAAATGCAATTCTCGTTCTTTACGATGTTTTCCTGAAGGTCTTTGAATGTTGCCTTCTTGATATCCATAATTTCAAGAGCAGCTTCAACGACAAGATCTGGATCAACAGCCTGAGAATTTAAGCCAGTAACAATTTTATTAACAATTGCATCAGCTGCAGCCTGTTCCATCTTTCCTTTAGCAACTCTCTTATCAAGAGCAGCTTTAACCTTAGCTTTGCCTCCATCAGCAAATTCCTGCTTAATATCGCAGAGATAAACTTTTTCTACTTCATCGCACTGTGCAAAGGACTGTGCAATACCACGTCCCATTGTACCTGCACCAATAACAGCTACCTTCATTATAATTTCCTCCTATTATTTATTTTGGAATGCTACGTGTTTTACTTTATTTGGATCATCTTTCTTACGAAGGAAGTTTGCCATTCCTTCTTTCTGATCCTCAGATTCGAAGCAATCACCAAAGAGTCTTTCTTCAACAACAATTGCTTCATCCATATTTTCTTCTAAGCCATCGTTGACAGCCTTCTTGCAGTTACGAACAGCAATAGGAGCATTACCAGCAATGATAGAAGCGAGCTTTTCAGCTGTAGGCATTAGCTCTTCAAATGGAACAACCTGATTTACAAGTCCAATACGAAGAGCTTCATCCGCCTTAATATTTCTAGCAGTATAAATCATCTGCTTAGCATAGCCAAGGCCAATTAAACGAGCAAGTCTCTGTGTTCCACCAAAACCAGGAGTAATTCCAAGACCTGTTTCAGGCTGACCAAAAACAGCATTATCTGAACAGATACGGAAATCACAGCTCATAGCAAGCTCATTTCCGCCACCTAATGCGAAACCGTTAACTGCTGCAATTACTGGAAGAGGGAATGTTTCGATCTTACGGAAAATGTCATTACCCTTCTTACCAAAAGCTTCACCTTCTGCTTTTGTCAAAGTACTCATTTCACCAATATCAGCACCGGCAACAAAGCTCTTATCACCTGCACCTGTAAGGACAAGTACACGAACAGTTTCTTGATCTACTTCGTCAATAACTGCATTTAAATCATCAAGAACTTCTGAATTTAAAGCATTCAATGCTTTTGGACGGTTGATCGTAATGATTCCAACCTGTCCTTTTACTTCATAATCAACAAATCCCATGATATGTTCCTTAAATTAGTCGCGTTCAACGATTGTAGCACAACCCATGCCACCACCGATACAAAGTGTAGCAAGACCTCTCTTAGCATCCTTCTGCTGCATAGCATAAAGCAGAGTAACAAGGATTCTTGCACCAGAAGCACCAACTGGATGACCTAATGCGATAGCACCACCATTAACATTTAACTTAGCTGAATCAAATCCAAGTTCTTTTGCAACAGCTACAGACTGAGCTGCAAAAGCTTCATTTGCTTCATACAAATCGAAATCATCAATTGTAAGACCAGTTCTAGCAAGAACTTTCTTTGTAGCAGCTACAGGACCAACACCCATGATAGATGGATCAACGCCACCAAGAGCACCAGTTACCCATGTAGCCATTGGCTTAATGCCTAATTCCTGAGCTTTTTCTTCAGACATGATAACGAGAGCAGCTGCACCATCGTTGATACCAGAGGCGTTACCAGCTGTAACAACCCCGCCTTCTTTACCAGAGCAACACTTTAACTTAGCAAGTACTTCTGGAGTCTGACCTTCACGTGGACCTTCATCAGTATCAATGGAAACAATACCCTTCTTACGACCCATGTTAACTTCTACAGGAACAATTTCATCCTTGAAACGTCCATTATCTCTTGCGTCACAAGCCTTATTCTGAGAATTAGCTGCGAATTCATCAAGTTCTTCACGTGTTAAATTCCACTGTTCAGCAACATTTTCAGCTGTAATCATCATATGGTAATCATTGAAAGCATCCCAAAGAGCATCATGAACCATTGCATCAACAAGACCGTTCTTAGGTGTGTTCATTCTGTAACCAAAACGGGCCTGTGGAAGAACATATGGTGCCTGAGACATGGATTCCATACCACCAGCAACAACGATATCTGCATCACCAGCAATAATCATTTCTGCAGCCATGTTTACACAGTTCAAACCAGAACCACAAACAACGTTTACAGAAACTGCTGGAGTTGTTACAGGAAGTCCCGCTTTAATAGAAGCTTGTCTTGCAGGATTCTGTCCAAGACCAGCCTGAATAACGTTACCCATGTAAACATGGTCAATCTGTTCAGGATTTAAACCAGCTCTCTTTACTGCTTCTTTAATCACAACTGCACCTAAATCAACTGCAGGCACAGAGCTAAGCTGTCCGCCCATCTTACCGATGGCTGTGCGGCAAGCACTAGCAATTACTACTTTCTTAGCCATTTCAACTATTTCCTCCTTAAATGGTCAAATACTTTATTATTCAGCGTAGTAAGTTTTAGCTTCTTCTTCGCCGTTTAATACTCTTAATGCACCCTGAGCAAGAGCAATCATCTCACGCTCGCCTGGAATTACAGCTACTGGAGCAATCCAACCAACATAGTCTGTAATTGCATCAGTAATATCTTTACCATGAGCAATACCACCCGTAAGGATGATAGCGTCAACATTACCCTTTAATACAACTGCAAGTGCACCAATATCTTTTGCATGCTGGTAAATGAAGGCATCTTTAACAAGTTTTGCCTTTTCATCACCATTTTCAATCATCTTGTTCACTTCACGCATATCTGCTGTTCCAAGATATGCTGCAATACCGGCATCACCAACAGCTCTCTTCATCATGTCATCAACTGTTGCATATTTACCAGAATAACAAAGACGAATTAAATCACCTACTGGAACGGCACCGGAACGTGTTGGCGCAAAGGCACCATCACCATCAAGTCCGTTGAACATATCAATCATCTTACCGTGGCAAAGTGAGCCTGTTGTACAACCGCCACCCATATGTGCAACGATAAGATTCAGATCTTCCATCTTTTTGCCGATAGACTTAGCGTATTCTCGAGCTACAGCACGCATATTCAATGCATGAATCTTAGATACACGTTTGATTTCTGGCATACCAGAAATTCTAGCCACATCTTGAAGTTCATCAACTGCTGTTGGATCAACAATATATGCTGGACATCCAACTTCTTCGGCAATCTTTCTTGCAAGAAGACCGCCAAGATTAGCAGCATGATCACCATTTAACGCAATTTCAAGATCATGCTTAATCGCATCATTTACTGTATAAGTACCAGCTGTGATTGGATGGAGGTATCCACCTCTACCAACACATGCATCTAATGTTTTAATATCAAAGTTAATTGACTTTAAGTAGTCTTCAATAACATTGAGTCTGAAATCCAACTGAGAAAATGTTGTTGGGAACTTATTCATCTCAGATACTGGATGGTCCAGTGCGATTTCATTGATAAGTGTCTCATCGTCAAAAATTGCGATTTTTGTTGATGTAGAACCTGGATTAATTGCTAGAATTTTCTTTCCCATTTGATTATTAACCGTTCACTTTCTTCATATGTTCAGCAAGAACTGCTGCTAAAGCAATAGAGTTGATCTTTACATCTTTTGAATCAGATCTAGATGCAAGGATAACAGGAGCTGTTGTACCAACAAGCATTGCACCAATTTCAATACCTGGAATTAAATGTGCCATTGTCTTGTAAGTAATATTACCTGCATGAATATCAGGGAATAACAGAATATCTGCCTTTCCAGCTGCTGGTCTGTTTTCAGCACCCTTTTCTTTTGCAGCTTCAATATCTAATGCGATATCCATAGATAATGGACCATCGACTACGCAGCCTTTAAGTTCACCAACTTCGTTTGCTTTACGCAGTTCTTCCGCATCTACTGTTGCAGGCATTTTTGGATTTACAACTTCGACGGCTGCTAATGGAGCAACTTTTGGAGTTTCAACTCCACATGCTTTTGCAACATCTACTGCATAACGAATGATCTGTTTCTTATCATCCAATGATGGATAAGGTAAGAATGCTACGTCTGTTAAGAATAATAATCTATCAACAGATGGGACTTTCATAACAGAGACATGGCTTAATGTCTTACCTGTACGAAGACCACAGTCTTTATTTAAAACACTCTTTAAGAAGTCTTTTGTAGGAACCAGTCCTTTCATGTACATATCTGCTTCTCCATCATGTACAAGTTTGACTGCTGTTAATGTAGCTTCAATGTTATCTGTTACATTAATGACTCTATAATCCGCAAGATTCATACCGATATTGGATGCAATTTCTTCAATCTTTGCTTCATCACCAACTAAAATTGCATCTACAATACCCATTTCGTGTGCTTCTTTCACTGCTTCTAATACGGCAGTATCATGTGCACATGTGACAGATAAGACTTTCTTTTTGCCTTCTTTGGCTTTTTCTCTCAAATCACTGAAACTATTGCTCATATATATCCTTTATCTCCCTCTAACCACGAATAATGTTAAACGATTCACAATAAACTTTCAATGACTTGACGCGAAATTTATTAAAAAATTCACAACTTGTGAAAACGTTCATTTATTCACAATATTAAGCGCTTACATTTCAAAAAACTTTACAAACTATATGATTTTTTTTAAACTAGGACTGCATATACCGGAGGTATGTATGAAAGCTTGTTATCCAGGTAGTTTTGACCCAATCACTTTAGGACATTTAGATGTAATTGAACGTGCAGCAAAACTTTTTGATGAAGTTATTGTTCTTATCAATCACAATCCTCGTAAAAATTGCAGTTTTACAATTGAAGAACGTAAATCAATGATTGAACGTTCCATTTCCTCTTTACCATGCCATAGCAAAATTAAAGTTATGGTAGGTCAAGGCTTGACCGTTAAATTTGCTGAACAGATTGGCGTAGATGCGATCGTCAGAGGTATTCGTGCAGTTTCAGACTATGAATACGAACTGACCCAAGCAACGGCCAATATGATGCTGAATGGCAAAATTGAAACCGTATTTTTAATTGCTCGTCCTGAATATTCCTTCCTTTCTTCATCCGCCGTCAAAGAAATTGCTGAAAATGGTGGCGAATTTGAAACTTTGGTACCTACACAAATTATAGATGAAGTCAGAGAAAGAATGAAGAATGAACATACAGTTTAACTGTAAGAAGAAGGGCTATTTGATATGTACCCATTATCCTGGACACACAAATAACTTAAGCTAAGCAATGGATG
>CAUWDF010000025.1:0-20040 GCA_963557245.1 uncultured Bulleidia sp. | reverse complement strand
AAAAGAGGCTGTAGCCTTGAATGAATTAACCAAATTCACTCAATCGTTACAGCCCCCTAATTTTGTTACGCTATGAAGTTGTTTTATTCCGCAAAAATCAGCTCTTTAAGAACGCTTTCCTCTGTACGGTTTCGGATGTTATTCATGGCTCTGACCCATGCCAGCTGATCTTGCTCTTTTAGGCGCTTATTGTCACCTTCTTCTACCAATCTTCTATGAATCGTCTTGTCTTCAGTACCGTTACTATTGTCGTAGATGTATTTTTCCATATTTCAAACCTCCATGTATCATTTAAAATAAGTAGTATTGAGTAGCTTGTGAGGGTAGCCGTTTGTAGACAAAATCGTCAAGTTTTCAGCCTTATTAAATCTTTACGAAGTGCTGATACGTAAATCAGTAATTTGGCTACATCGGCATTATTCCAAGGATAATGTCGAGATAGAAAATTAAGTCATTTTGGGATAAAAACAGGTGAGGTGAATCAACAGTTTGTGGCTACAAGTTGGCTACAAAGTTTATGAATACTGTTTGTGAAGTATGTAAGGTGTGGATTATTTGGATAAAAACCGCATTTTTAATGCGTAAAATCACGAGAAATTAAGGTCTAGCGCTCGAGTAGGAATAATGGAAGAAAGTTTTGAAATCGTTAAGGAGCTAAAAATATTTTGAAGTTAATTTCTCGGGGGGAATAAGTAGAGTATAATCTGATACAGAAGTATTGGTTTTTTATTTCCAGTTTTTAAGCATAGTACAAAAAACGCTGTATTCAGGAATCTTAGCTAGACGAAATCATTGATGAGTTGATCTAGGTTTTCCTGAGCTGTTTCAGATGCTGCGGAAGTGTTGAAGATCATCTCTCTCTTTTAGATGCCATGTATTGTATAAGTCTTTATCGATTGCTAACAACATATCCAATAGCTGTCGATAATTAACATATCTTCCTAGCTTTTTATTGAATTTGCCTTGTTATCCAGATTTCTATTTCTATTAAAAATTAGAAATTGCTAATGTTTTAATAGATAATATTCTTCGAAATCTGTCTCATAATGCTTTATGAGACGTATTCGTAATTTGTTAAGGCTATCGTGTAACTGTTTGATCACATGGAATGAATTCATGCAGACGATAGCCTTTTTCTGTATATATCGATGATTGTATGATTCCTAAATTCAGTGAATGCGTAGATACAGATATAGTTACTGCTTTCCAAAGTTCAGCGAGATACATATACTCTAACTATATATACATTTCCGAGGACTCAGAACGAGGTAAGTACAGAGCTGTTAGAAGATACCTCCTAACGTTTTAAAGTGACGTAAGAACAATTTATACCATCGATATTCAAGATGTTATAAAAATGGACAGGCAAAGCTATTATAAGAGGTATGAAATCTTACTTACTCCCCAATAAACATGGGTGGTACTTTTCGATAAATTAAATATGGAAATAATAAAAAAACCCATCCATTGTGGGGAATGGATGGGATGAGGGGGAGGCATTAGTTGTGTGGATGAATATTCATCACTACAATTTCACTGTTACTACCAACTCGCATTGGCATTTCAAAGTAACCAGCACCAGAAGATACGATACTCTGTGTGGTATCGGTATAGTAATGTCCATAGTATCCTTTGGAACCATATGCTAAGTGTGTAAAGATATTCGCTGGGAAGAATTGCCCTTTATGTGTATGACCGCATACAATAAGATCAATATGATGCTTCACGGCTTCATCGATACCTAAAGGGAGAAATTTATGCAATTCTAGGCAACCACGATCCAGCTTCCGATACAGATACGATGAAGCAATTCTATCAAAAAGCTGGAATTCAATTATTAGTCGATGATGTCATTACAACCCATGACTTCACATTGATTGGAAGAGATGATATTACATCTAATCCACAACGCAAATCTTTACAGGATTTATTAAATACTACATTCAGTTCCAAACCAGCCATTGTAATGGATCATAATCCATTGGGGATAACTTCTGTAAGATCGATACAATCTCCTCAATATTGCAATAAGGATAGGCACCGACATCAAACATATCACCCGCAATCAGTACCATGTCAGCGTTAAGAGAATTGATCTTATCTACAATTTTCTTTAATTGTATGGTATTTACGAATGTACCAGTGTGGATATCACTGATTAGTACAACTTTCTTATTCTTACGGATCTGCGCAAGAGGAACGTCATATTCTTTGATGCAGATCTTTTGGGCGTGGATAAATCCATAGAATGCAAGAAGAAGTGCCCCAAGGATTGGAATTATATAATACAGATCATTATGAATATGGAATACCATATCTGTTAGATCATATAACGCAAAGAAGATTACAACATATAATAAGAAACAAAGAACAATACCACATCCTTCATAGAACTTACGTGTATTCTTTACTTTTGGATTCTTACTCTTAATATAGATAAACATATAAATCATCAATGCCATTAATAGAGCAAGTACAATCCCGTAGACATTGAGATGGCATACACATGCAAAGAATCGATCGAGACGGTTCGAAACATAGAATACAGATAGTACAGCAACAATTAAAAATAAGAATGAAAAACATTTACTACGAACAAATTTACCGAAAAAATGCATCTGATTTCACTTCCTTGTCTTGATGTATTGAGCATTTTAACAAAGATCAATTAAGAAATCGTAAACATCTGAAAGAGTTTGTTTGCTTTTTTGACAATTTATCCGAAATGTTAACGGAGATTTTATTTATCCATATGATAGTAGACCATAGAATCACTTGTATGATCATATGTCATTCCACATTTTTTCATAACATCTCCAGAATGTGGGTTTTGTTGCTTATGACGAGCTGTAATATGTTGATACTCACATTCTTCGAAGAAGAAATGTAATACCGCTTGTAATGCTTCGGAAGTGATTCCTTGATGCCACCACTTCTTGCCGATACAATATCCAATTTCAATGGTGGAAAGTGATTTGTCTGGATGGAGGCCAGAAATGGTACCGATGGGTTTCATGATGTCTTTGGGTACAATCATCCATTGATAGCTTTCGTCGTTAGAATACGAATCAATCCAGCTCTGTAATATCTCTTTCGTGACTTCTATGGAGGCGTGAGGAGGCCAGGTTAAATATTTTGTGACTTCGGGATCGTTGGCCCAGTTATGGTACATGGCAGAGGCGTCTTCGAAAGTGGCACGACGTAAGATTAAGTGTTCTGTCGTTAATGCTTGTGTCCCTAAATTTTTTGTCATGATATAAACTCCTTTCTTAAAAATGATTTTACGATAACATATTACATATAGGATTTCCAAAAGAAAGGGATTTTATGTTAGGAAAAGAATTTTGGGAAGCGTTCGTTAAGGAGAATCCGTTTGTACAATCGCAGTGTGAGATGTGGTCTTTTGGTGTAGATGAAGAATGGCTTGCTCATCTTGTGGAAATTGGGGAAAAAACAGCTACTGCATCTGCCTATCCTCTCTATAAATTAGAAAATGAGCCCTTACCAGAAATAGGGGTGTATAGTGTTATTTTAGACTCGAAAGAAAATGCTATATGTGTGATTCAAACAAAGAAAGTAACAGTCGTTCCGTTTTATGCTGTATCGAGCGAACATGCATGGAAAGAAGGCGAAGGGGATAAAAGCTTAGAATATTGGAGAGACGTTCATAAAACGTTTTTCTCTGCATGTTTACAGCAAGTTGGGATGGAATTCACTTCGGATATGGAAGTGGTATGTGAAGAATTTGAAGTCGTCTATCGTAGAAAACGGTAGGTAAATCAATGGTTCCGTCCAGGAAACTGTCTGTCGATTGAGTAAACGGAGGGAGAAGTGATACGATGCATGCATCAAAAACAAGGAGAAATGAACAGATGCAGAAACAGACACTTGGCAGGATGATTTCTTTCTTAAGAAAGGAAAAAGGAATGACGCAGTTAGAACTTGCAGAGAAAATGTGTGTGACAGATAAAGCCGTTTTTAAATGGGAAAGAGATATATCTTTTCCAGATATTAATTCCATTCTGAAATTGGCAGAGATTTTTGATGTTTCCGTCGATGATTTAATGAAAGCAAAGACAGAAAATAAAGAAAATGTAAACCAAAAGAAAGGTAATGAGATTGTTGATACAACTCTGAAAGGAATTGGCATTGCGATGGGAATCGCGGTAACTGTATTATCAGTTTTAGGAGAATTAGAGGAGAGTACAGCTTTTGTTATGCTAGGAATTGGTCTGGCCAGTATTTCCATTTCTTTACTAAAAAAAGAAAAGTGAAATCCGAGCTTGTTGATAGAAGGAATAAAACACCGAAAAACCTCAATGCAGAAAGGCCTTTCGGTGTTTTTGTGATTGCATGATCATTCGCTCAATTATGGTACATGGTGGTTACGTCTTCGAAAGTGGCATGATGTAGAATGAAATGTTCTGTCATTAATGTTTGTATTCTTAAATATTTTGACAGGATACAAATTCCTTTTAAAAAATGATTGTATGATAACATATTCATATACGTTGCTAAGAAATAGAGGTCATTTATTTATGAAAAAGAAGATTCTTTTGTTACTGGGACTGGTTTGTGTATTACCTTTCTTTGGGTGTGGAAAAAAGACAATCCCACTGCAATTGCCGAAGATGGAGGAAGTTCAATCCATTGTTGTAACAGAAGGGGAAAGTACAATCCAGCATGTAGATAAAACTTGGATACGGGAAGTCATCGCTGCTTTTTCGTATGCCCAGCCAACACGTAAGGAAAGTGTGCAAGATACTCCACAAGTGGAAGAATATATGCAAATCGATTTCCAATCGGATACAGGGATAACAACTCTTTTTGTATATGAAGAAAAAGGGAAATATTATGTGGAACAGCCCTATCATGGTATTTATGAAATCCATCAAAAACAATTTACAATGTTAGGAACGAAATAAATAAAAAACGAAAAGTCTTGTTCGTAAGACTTTTCGTGATTGTTCATGGCCTCCCTAGTAGGAATCGAACCTACAACTAGTCCTTAGGAGGGACTCGTTATATCCATTTAACTATAGAGAGAGTATAAGTTCATTATATTTTAACATAAATAGTACTAAAAAACAGTACCGGTTCTTTTTCTTGAGATGGTTTGGGTGGTTCTTGTAAAGATATAAGAATTAACTATAATAGTCTTCATGAAAAAGATACAAGAACCAAGCTTTACAAATGTTATGCCAGAAGGTAGTTTTGGCAAAGATGAAGATAGAATTTATAGCAGAACTTTTACTTCTGTATCCTATGCTGAAGAAACCAATGATGTAGAATATCATGAATGTATATTCCGAAATGTTTCCTTTCGTGGAAAATTAGAAGGTTGTACATTTGCGGATGTCATATTTGATCATTGTGATCTTTCAAACTGTGATATGAGCGATTGTAATTTCCGTCGTGTCCTTTTCGATACATGTCGTATGATGGGGACAAATTTTTCGGATTGTGTATGCAGCGACGTCAGAATCAAGAACTGTCAATGTGCATATATCAATCTGAATGCGAGTCAATGGAAAATAAGTATGTGGGAAAATAACTTATTCTGTGAAGGAAGTATCTCGGATGCGAAATTGAAAGATCTTCAAGTGAAAGAATGTGATTTCTCTCATTGTGAGATTTCTCATACACCACTACAAGGAATCGATCTTTCCGATTCTGAGATGGATGGTCTTGCGGTAACCGCGGAGTCTTTGAAAGGGGTTATTGTAAATACGGAACAGGCGGTTGTGTGTGCAAAATTATTAGGTGTTATCGTAAAAGAATAGTTTCACAAATCTTTCACGATTTGAACATGATTGTGACACACCATTTTTGTATAGTAAGGGTGTCTTAAATGACAAGAATAATTTCATTCCCTCCCAGAATTTAAGGAAAAAAGCCTGTGCCAGCAGACTTTTTTTCGTTAACAGATTAAGAATAATGTATACTAAGTTCTGAGAATATCCTTTGTAAAATAAATGTGTATTGGAGGGGCTTTAGAATGTTACAGGCTATTTTAATCATTCTTGGATTGTCATTGGATTCTGTTATCGTTATGATGCAGAAAGGCGCACAGATGGTCAAGCTATCATGGGACAAGTTGATCGAATATTCACTTCTGTTCGCACTGGTCACAGCGGGAACGCTGTCGTTTGGTTATGCTGGATCTTTCTTTTTTCAAAATCTGATTGATAGTCCGAAAGTAGAAGGGTTTATTGCGGTTTTGATTGTATTTTTTATTGGTGTATTTACCATTACAAAATCAGTCATGCGTAATGGATTTGAAGAAAAAATCGATCGTGATTTTGGGTTTAAGGCATTATTAAAACAAGCATTATATACAAATATTGATACGTTTTTTGTAGGGGCAGCACTATCTTTTTATGGATTTAGTTATGTCCCAACTGCATGCGTAATGTTACTGATTTCGTTCATTGCAGTACTCAGCGCGCTTCTGATAGGTTATAATTTAGGAGCGGGATGCCAGAGAATCGTCGGAGTTGCAGGTGGTTGTTTAATGGTATTCTTTAGTATTTATTTAAGCGTCTTATTATTCTTTCCGAGGTAATGTATGGAATATCACAAGGGTTTAATGAAGCTTTCACTAGCTGATAGTCTCCGTCATCTTATGATTCGTCACTTATTTGAAAAGATTACAATCAAACAGATATGTGATGAAACAGGTGTCATTCGTGCAACATTCTATAATTATTTTGATGATAAATATGATTGTTTGAATTGGATTGTTTATCATGATCTTGTAGAAGAAGTACGTAGTAATATATTAAATGGTCAGCTTAGAAAAGCCTTAATAGATATATTTGAAACAGTAAATGAAAATAAGCAGTTCTATAGAGTTGCGTATAATGTAATTGGGCAGAATGGATTTGAAGATATGGTCCGCGATAATCTGCGCCAGTTATTATTAGTATTTGTTGACAGATATCGAAAAAAAGATTACTTAATGAAGTATGAGAATAATCTTTTAGCGCGTTATTATGCAGAAATACTTGCATTCCATATCAAAGACTTTGTTTTTGAAGTGGGTGGCGCTAAAACGGTAGAGGAAGTGATTCAGATGATTGATGATCTTGCTCGAAATTCCTTTATTGACTTTACGACTTTAAATAAAATATAAAAGTATTCTTTTTGACGAGGAGAGGAGAATCGAAATGGATACAATTCAGATACGTTCGGAACAAGGACTTCTCGAAGGAGAAAAAAAGGGAGAAATCATGGTGTTCCGTGGAATACCATATGCAGAAGCACCAATCGGAGAGAACCGTTTCCGTGCTCCATCCCATAAGAAACCATGGAGTGGAGTTCGTCAAGCTATCTCCTTTGCGCCAGGATGTCCAGGAAGAAAGAAGGATGAAAATTCTTTCTATGTCAAAGAGTTCCATGGTACAGAACAATATCCAGATGCTGGCGTAAATGAAGATTGTTTGTATCTGAATATTTGGGCTCCAACAGAACCAGGTAACTATCCAGTAGCGGTATATTTACATGGTGGTTCTTTTGAAAGAGGATCGGGTGCAGAAATTGCTTTTGATGGTGAAAAGTTTGCAGCGAATGGCGTCATTCTTGTGACTGTGAACTATCGTACGGGGGTCTTTGGATTCTTTGCGGATGAAGCATTAAGAAGAGAGAGTCCACATCGTATTACAGGAAACTATGGTATTTTGGATCAGATTGCCGCTTTGCAATGGGTATGGCGTAATATTCATTTCTTTGGTGGCAATGCTGATCATATTACATTATTTGGACAGTCTGCAGGTGCTATTAGTACGCAGGCATTAGTATCTTCTCCACTGACAGAAGGATTGATTCATAGTGCGATTATGCAGTCTGGTGGAGGTCTTGATAATGGTGTGGAAGCCATTTCGATGGAACAGGCACTCGAGACCGGTCGACAGATCAAGGAACATTTAGGTGTTACAACCATCGAAGAGATGCGTCGTTTACCAGCCGAAAAGCTAGTCGATGTTCTCGATGAATTACCACGAAAGGATATGGAACTTAAGTTCGGACCAGCTCTAGATAACTATATTCTCAAAGAGAGTTTTGGAGATGCTCTAAGAAATGGTCATGTATTAGATATTCCTTATATGATTGGTGTCACAGCCAATGATATATCGGTAGGAAAAGATATGGATGTACGTGATTCTATCATCTTTAAAGGATGTGTTAATTTCTGTGAATGTCGTTTAAAGACATCTGATAAGCCTGTTTATCTTTATAACTTTGCAAGAAGATTACCAGGGGATGAGGCAGGTGCGTTCCATTCTGCTGAATTATGGTATGTATTTGGAACATTGAATCGTAGTTGGAGACCGATGGAACGTCGTGACTATTCAATCAGTTACAAGATGATTGAAAATTGGACATCTTTCATTAAGAATGATGATCCTGGGAAAGATTGGCGTTCCTATGATGAAGAGGATCAGTTCGTTCGTCAATTTATGTAATATTTTCAGACAGTGGATATATACCACTGTCTTTTTTTATGGAAGAAAGAAAAAGATATTGTATTTGCGGGGGTGGAAAGCTATATTGAAATTAACAAAATATCTTTAGGAGAATTTGAATATGAAAAAGCTATCATTATTTGTTTTAGGCATGAGTCTATGTCTTTGTGGATGTGGTACCGATACTGTATCACATACAGAAGTACAAGGGACACATATTGATACGATGAAGCAACCAATCATTATTCCGGGTATTCCTTCTTTTACGGCAAGTGAGAAATGTTTCTATCATCTATCGGAAATGGGAGCTTTATTTGGTTATGATACTTCGAAAAATTCGATGCATCTTTCGAATGTGGCATATGTTGATGGAAAAGAAGCGGAAGATCCTAGTGTCTTAGCAGCACCTGAAAAGTATACGGATTCTGCCGAAGGTGGAATGACCTATGTGAATGGAAATTTAATGTATATCAGTAATTATAGAAATACGGAAGGGGTCAGTGAATATCACATCAATACTTTGAATGAGAAAGGGGAAGATGTGAAGACTTTCTTGAAGTTGGAGTATGTTCCTGCTTCTATGGCCGTACAGGATTCCACGCTAGCGATAGTGGAAGAGAGTGAGAAGGCAAGTACCATACATTTCTATGATCTATCAGGAAAAGAATTGAATACTACCAAATTAGATGGCTACATTGAGGCTTTTCAGGCTGTAGATGATGGATTTGTGGTAAATGTGGATAATTCTACTCTCTATAAGATTCCGCTTACAGAACTGTCTAAGAAAGAGAAATTACTTGATGTGCAAGATACACTCCATTATGTGCAAGGAAAGTATGCAATCTTCTGGAAGTTCGATGTTCCAGAAAACTTTAATGAGATACAGGATACATCTCTGATTGGCAAGAGTTCCTATCTTGTTGATCTAGATACAAAAGATATCATCCTATCCTTTGAGAATGAATTGATTGATATGATTGATGAAGAACATATCTATACGACAGATGTTACCGAACAAAATGTTAAATATCATATCTACGACTGGGAACAGAAGCAACAGAAAGAACTATGTCCATCGACTATCATAGGAGAAGCTCCAAATTATCGTTTGAGTTCTATGTATACGACACAGGATTATAGTAATATACAAGCTCTTTGGAAGGATCAGATATTTATTTCTTCTTTAGATGAATCGAATACGGTTTCGATTTATGCTTGTGATATAGAGGAAGGTTCTTGCAAGGTTGCGTTTAACTATATGATGTAAATAAGAAAACGAGATATCAGGTTAGATATCTCGTTTTCATTTAGTTATTCAGATGTTTTTGTTTCTTCATGATCATCGTAACCAAGAGGCCAGAACAGTTCTTCATTACGATTTTTATCAAATACATTATTATACTGTAACATACGATATTGATCGATCATAGGATCCTCGATATCATTGACAGATTCGTAGAAGTTTCCTTCTGCATCATAACATCCATATAAGCTGATGACAGGATACTTCTGCATCAGTTCATATAAGAAACGCTGATATGGAGTCATTTCCATATTGGCTGTATGAAGGATTAAAGAAGAAAGGTAGTTCGCGGATACTTTATCCATTGTTTGATCTGGAATATCATAGTTTGCCCAGATGATAAATGGGGTGACATATTGCTTGATGTCTTGTTCTGGTGTACCAGAATATGGGAAGAACAGGTTATTTGCTGCATTGCCAAGAGATGGTTGATGGTCACCATACATGACAATCATTGTTGGTTCATCTACATTGGAAAAATAATCAATCAAGTTCTTGAAGGCTTCATCAGTATGCTTCAGAAGGGAAAGATAGTTTTCAGCCGTATCCAGTTCGTCACCACCATAAGCGGATAGATCGACAGTCTTTTCTAAATCTGCACTATTGTTATATCCACCATGGTTCTGATATGTGACATTGAAGAGGAACTGACCTTTTCCTTTGTTCGCTTCATAATCTTCAATGACTTTATCGAAGTCCTGCTGATCTGTTGGATAGCCATGCAGGGTATCTAATCCATCAAAGGTCTCTGCAAAGACCGTATCATCAAAGGCAAGTTTCTGATAGGCAGCACGACGGTTCCAATTCGTAGACTTACCTAAGTGCATACCAGTCGTCTTGTAGTCTTCTTCATTCATATAAGAGACAAGAGATGGTACATCACGATTCATATACTGGTTATATGGATAGACTCCAGCTGAGAAGAACGCTGTACTATTACCTGTTAATGTCTCGTATTCACTATTACATGTGCCACCACCACGTACAGAGACATAGAGGTCTCCACGGATTGTGTTATCTAAAGAGTTAAAGAATGGAGTAACATCTCCAGCAATGTCTGTGCCACCAATGTTCAGATCAGAGAAGGATTCGTTCATGATCATAATAACGTTGGTTGGAACGGTTGCATCGGCTGGGATTGGATCGGCAGCGTTGGCTTCTTCCATGTCTTCTTTGATTTCGGTAAGAGCTTCTTCACTATATCCTTCTGGTTCTTTTGGTTGGTCGTTCAAGAATTGACGGACAAGTCCGGTGAAAGATAGGACAGTACCATCATTTTGGAATGTACTTAACAGACGGATATCCCATAAGTAGTATTGACCGATACTATTGAAGAATAGGGCGATGACAACAATTAAGATTGGATAGACGGCATACCATTTATTGAAACGAGTCTTTGTCTGTGGACATTTACGCATGATGAGATAGAGGATCGCACAAGTCAATAGGGCAATGACCATCATATAGTTGATTTCAATCTCGTAATTGGATGCAACGTCCATTGCGGTTCCAAGAGCTGTAAAGTCCCATGGCTCAATTGGTCGGTTACGGAAACGAACAACGAATGTAGAAACAATGGCATACATTACGACAAGGATACTAGCAAGATTGAATCCCATCGGTTTCCGTCGGAAAATAATATGGAACAATTTATAGATAACAATCAGAATCGCGATATTTAATAGTCGCATATTTAGATTGATATAGAAAATATTACCAAGGACAGCTTCCGACATAAAGAAGATCCAACATGGTCCAGATAGTAACATGATCTCATTTAATGGAATACCATCTAAGAAATGAACGGTATGATCAATGATGACAGTAATACACCAAGCAAATAATAGAATTAATAGATAGACACCAAAGATCATCATCTTAGGCATGTATTCTACACTATCGAAGGTGACCCAACCCGCATTGTTCTCGGTTGTTAAGTGAATCAAGTTATCTTCAAAAGATATGACAAGACCTTGTGAACCAACGACTTCTTGAGTAAGATTGTCAGCTGTATACTCTTTTAGGGTGAATGGACCGAAAGAGACGGTTATCTTTTTAGCGGTCAATTGTGCCATGTCTTGCAGTTTTAGCTGCAAGGAGTTGGTGACAAGTGGCACATTATCAATGTTTATTTCATCGTAGTATGGGGCAACATCATACCATGTCTTATGACCACTATAGTTATAAGTTTCAAAGATTTCTTCTCCACGATCCGTATTGTAGTTTGCAAGGACAATGGTACCCTGGGATACACTGTCTAGATCCACATTGAATCGTAGGTGTGGTGTATAGAAGACCAAGAAGAGTCCGGATATCAATGTGAACCAGACAAGGCGTTTGATGGGAAATATTTTACTGAATTTTTCTTTCAATGATTTCATACGTCTGTTTACACCTCCTTTTAGTGCTTTTTTAATTTACGTAACATTTACTCAAAATGATACGGGCTTTAATATATCACAGTTCACATTACTTTTCTTTTAAACTTTTCACAAAACTTTCATAAATTAAACAAAAACGACATCTTGTATTTGATACAAATAGAAAAAAGCTGTCCTGTTTGACAGCTTTTTGTGAATGTTTAGAAGAATGAAACATATTCATCTGTAGGTTTTTGGTAACGAGCAACACGGTTCGCATAAAGGACAACGGTTTCGCCACCATTCTCAACAGGAATCGTACGTAACTTACCTTGTACTTCAATCCAGTCCCCAATCTTCATTTCCCAGATTTTAACACCGGTGACAGTCAGTCCACATAAAGAAGTATCTTGTTCACAACATACCATAGCTTTACGTCCTAGAATGAATGTTTGCTTATATCCAGGAATACTTTCGGCATAGAATCCACGCAAGATAATTTCTTTTTCGTTATATTTTTCTGGGTGCTCCACAGCATCCATATACCAAAGACCATAATCATCATCTTTGATATCGATGACAGGATCATTGATGTTAAATGGAAGCCCACCATCTTTTAATTCGACGGGTTCCCCAAAGTTTCCTTCATAGAAAATCTGTGCTCGACGATTGATTGCTTTGATATTACCACGGAGCATCGTAGCGGATGTTTCTGGTGTGCAACGGTTACAGATGACAGTATCGCTATAACGGAGCTGTTCGTACATCATCTGACGTAATGGTCCCATATAAGTTTCAAATGTAGAAGCATCAACAGGAGTTAGAATTTGCACAAGAGGCATATAGTCAGGCATGCTAGCTAATAAGAACTCCGATACAGGTAAAGTGCCGTTCCATTCAATAAAAATCTGATCGGGATGATAGATCGTATCGAATTCCTGTAAACGAGAAAGGGTAAGTGTATCTACATCCTCGATATATTCGATGAATGTATGATGTTCCTCTAAGAATTTTTCTTCATATTCGGTTTCGCCCTGCTCTAAACAAATGAGAAGGGTACGAGAGATACCATCCATGAAACTAGGATCTGCAAGTGTATCTTTGATCAATGTGGTCTTACCAGAATCTAAAAATCCGGTAAAAAGATATACTGGTACTGCCATTATTTCACCTTGAAGAGTTCCTTCATTTCTTCTACATTTACTTTTTCACCAATGACAGTGATAAGACCTGTATAAGCTGGAGAACCCTTACGGATATCTACATCACCTGGAACGTAGTCGAAGAAGAGCCAGCTGTCATCGGTGGATGGAACAATACCTTTTGCACGGACAATGTTATCGCCTAAAGAACTCAAAGCGTTGCGAATTTCTTCTTCTGTATATTTATTGATGGTTTCGATACCGATAGAATCGAATACTTCATCCGCATCCTTTCCATGATGGTGGTGATGATGGTGATGGTGTTCATGATCCTCTGCACCAATATGGATGCGGTTGCCTTCTGTGAGGCCTTCGTTCGCTTCCTCTTCTTCATGAGAATGGTCATGATGGTAGCAGCAATGATCTTCATCATGCTCATGTTTTCCACAGCAACAATGGTCATCGTGTTCGTCATGATCATGGCAGCAGCAATGGTCCTCATCATGCTCATATTCTCCACAACAGCAGTGGTCATCATGCTCGTGTTCATGGTCATGTTCACACTCACAATGATCTTCATCCTCTAATGCTTCAATACCGGCTGGGAAACCATCGGAACTACCTTCCATTGCTTCATAAATGGCTTTGCCATCTAATTCGTCCCATGGTGTTGTAATGACACGTACATCTTTGTTCAATGTATGAATAATAGCTAAGTCTTCCTGTAACTTTGTCTCATCTGTCATCTGGGTACGAGAGAGAATGACGCAAGCTGCTGTTGCAATCTGATCATCAAAGAATTCTTTGAAGTTCTTGTGATAAACCTTGCATCTTTTTGCATCAACGACAGCGGAATAACTATTGAGTTCCATACCTTCAACGGATTTGACAATGGAAAGGATATCGGATAATTTACCGACTCCAGAAGGTTCGATAATAATATGATCTGGATGGTATGTCTCTTCTACTTTGCCAAGTGCTTCTTTGAAGTCACCTTGTAAGGTACAACATACACAACCACCATTAATCTCATTGATAACGATACCAGCTTCTTTTAAGAAACCACCATCGATACCGATTTCACCAAATTCATTTTCTACTAATACAACTTTTTTACCAGCGAATACATCTTTAATCAATTTCTGGATAAGAGTTGTCTTACCAGCACCTAAGAAGCCGCTGATTACGTCTACTTTACTCATCTTTTTTTACCTTCTTTCTTACATTCTTCTTTATTATAACGCAGCCGTCAACTGCCTTTCGTTCAATTGCTCAAAAGTATACAAAATCGAAAAAACGTTCCAAAGAGAGGGGCTGGAACGCTTTTTCTGAGGTGTGAATTATTGTTATAACAAATGATGTTACCAATTTGTTAAATATAGCATACATGTTCTTCATGATCATAAGCTGTATATAGCGTGAACAATATGTGAACAAAAATGTGAAACAATGTGATGATATTGAAAAGAAAAGGTTCCTGTGGGGGACGGGAACCTGTGGGAGGGGGAAATGATAGAAAGAATTATTTTGTCAGATCACTCTTCATCTGACAGCTTATAAGATACATGAGATGTATGAACACATTGTGGTGTATTTGTGAACATAAACTGAAGAATTGTGTTCATAATATGTGATACATCTATAGATAGAAAGAAGGGATATATGATTATGATATTGAATACAGGTAGTCGGACGGATATTCCAGCATTTTACAGTACATGGTTCTATCGTCGGATACAAGAAGGGTATGTTTGTACCAGAAATCCATATTATCCACATATTGTACATCGGTATCGCTTGAATCCGGAAATAATCGATGTGATTTTGTTCTGTACGAAAGATCCGACGAATATGATAGAAAATCTTTCACAATTAGTGGGTTATCGTCAATTGTGGTATGTCACAATTACCCCGTATGGAAAAGATATTGAGCCTTATGTTCGTGACAAATATCAAGTGATGGATTCCTTTCGTCGTCTATCTTCGATTGTGGGAAAAGAACATATATTCTGGCGCTATGATCCAATCTTTGTGGATAAAAAATATACGGTAGAGTATCATCTGCGCGCGTTTGAAAAGATATGTGCCAATCTATCGGGATATACTTCTTATTGCATTATCAGCTTTATCGATCTTTATGAAAAAACAAAGAGAAATTTTCCAGAAGTACAGGAAGTGTCATATGGGACAATGCATTTGCTCACTTCTTCTTTTGTGGCAATTGCGCAGAAGTATGGAATTTCTTTGATGACCTGTGCAGAAGATCATGGCTTGGATCAATATGGTATCGATATTACAGGTTGTATGAGTCAAAAAGTAATAGAAAGAGCGACTGGGCTTACATTGTCTGTTCCAGTGGGTAAGAAGACCAGGAATGCTTGTGCGTGTCTACTAGGAAATGATATTGGAGAATATAATACATGTGGACATTTTTGCAAGTACTGCTATGCAAATGTCGATCGTGCGATTGTAAAGAAGAATATGGCTGCACATGATTCGAATTCTCCGCTTTTGGTTGGAAAAATCCATGCGGAAGATGAAGTGAGGGATGTTGTGCAGAAGTCTTGGCTTCCAAAACAGCTACGTCTTCCATTGTAGTGTTCAGAAAGAATTCACGTTATTTGAAGATGTTTGTAGTATCCTAAAGCACGGGAGAGAGATTATATGTTTGGTTTTTTTAAGAAAAAGAAAAAAGAGAAAAAAGAAACAGAAGAAGTAGAAGAAGTGGTGGAAGATATACCACAGGTACCGACAGATGGATTTTTAAGAGGAATGTACTGTCCTGTTTGTGGCTATATGGAAGTGAATGAAGCGTCGAGTGCCCTTCCTGTGGAAGGATTTGCGATATGTCCGAATTGCGGAGATCAGATGGTACAGGGGTGGTTCATTAAGGATGCACTCGGTTTCCATCTTGCAAAGAACGCAGATCGATTAGTAAATGAAGAAGAAAAAGAAAAAAATAAACGGGTGACGGGTGGACATTATCGGGTCCGTCAGGCTGGTCCGTGCCGTCGAGATCGTATCGCAGCACGTCGTATGTTCTTTTGAAAAAGAGGCTGTACGCCTTGAATGAATTAACCAAATTCACTCAATCGTTACAGCCCCTTTTCTTTATTTGGAATGGATATGTATCATGACATATTCGCTGTGATGGTCGGTACGGACTGGAAATCCCCATCCCGCAGCTCCTGATGTGTTGATTGCGGTCATTGTTTCAAAGTCTTTTCGTCCATAGTTCAATTCGTTGATATGGAACAGTTCATATATTGCATACATTGGAAATATCTGTCCTGCATGTGTATGACCGGAAAGATGAAGGTCTACAGCATAGGCATTCGCTTCTTCGAGATCACGAGGTTGATGATCAAAGACCATTGTGTATTTGCTCGAATCGACGTTCGATAGTAGTTCGGGCAATGTTTTTCTATCTTGGAAACGATAATCGGTACGCCCAACAAGAGTCAGTTCCTCATTGAAAGAGTAGATTTCATCACTGAGGACATGAATGCGATTCTGCTCGATTTCTTGATAAAGGGATTGGACAGATAAACTGTCTTTTGCGGCATAGTCAGCCGCATCATGATTGCCACATACATAAAAAACAGGGCATTGTGTTGTTAAAGAACCGAAAGCTTGAAAAACTTCAGCTCGTTCTTCACTTGTTGTGTATTCATCTACGATATCTCCAGCAAGTACAACAAAATCGGGCTTTTCGTTTTGGAGGCGTGTGATAAGAGTATTTAGGCCACCATTTTTCATAGATACAGGATAATGCAGATCTGCAAGTAGAGCGATATTATAGGATCTTTCTAAATGGACAGATGAGGTCACATCATAGGATATACGTACAATATGAGACATATTATAAATGCCATAAATTGTTAAGGAAGCTGCTAATAGAAATGAAATTGGAATGAATAAATAAGTTGTATGTGCTCTTTTGATGACTGGATGATAGAACACTCTGCCGCATAAGGAAAGTAGGATCCATTGTCCTTCGAAGAGAAATAGAGCATTTCGTAAATGGAGAGCAGGGAGTGAGACAACGAAAGATAGGATATAACAGATTCCTTTGGACAGTCCTTGTTTTTGAAAGGTAAAAAAGAAATAGAGTATAAATAATATATAACAAAGAATGGAAACATAGATTGCAAGCATGATTTTCCCTCCTGTTATTACTTTAAGAAAAAGAACTTAAAGAACTGTGGGGATAAATCAAAAGAAAATATTAAGAAAAAACGTACATTTTTGGAATGTACGTTTTTGTTTATACATGCGAAGAGTTCTTTGGAAATGTGATATGAACTTTGAACAGATCACAGTCAATGGAAATTGTGAATGTACCACCTTGCGCCTCGACAAAGCTCTTGGCGATAGCGAGACCTAATCCGCTTCCTTGTTCAGAACGGGAACGGTCGCCGCGAACAAAACGTTCGGTAATTTCTTCCGCCGTAAAGTCCATTGGTTGTTCGGAAATATTACTGAAATCAATATGAATATCTGTGTCATCTTGCGAAAGGGCAATATAGACACGAGAATCATGAAGTGCATATTTACTGATATTTGTATAAAGATTTTCGAAGACACGATACGTTTTTTCACTGTCTAACTCAATTAGAACTTTTTCTTCCCCATATTTACGGATTACTTGAAGATGCTTTGGTTCAAGAAGTTCTTCGTTCTGTATGTAGGCTTGATCTAATAGAGAGGTAAGATCGAGTTCTTGTTTGTTCAAAGAAATATTGCCACTGTCGGCTTTACTGACTTCGAATAGATCTTCAATCAAGTGTTTCATACGTTCCGTATAGAAAGATAATTGCTTTAAATAGTGTTTTCGATCTTCATCGGATAGATTCTCACTATTGAGAAGTTCGGAGTAGTTCTTGATACAAGTGAGTGGAGTCTTCAGATCGTGAGAGACATTACTGATGAGTTCCGTCTTTAATTTTTGAGAACTTACTTTTTCTTGGACAGCCTGTTCAAAACTTTCGTTGAGTTCGGTAAGTTGTGGACGACTTGCTTCAAAGATACCTAAATTTTTGGAATTGGTAGAAGAATATTTACCAGATAAGATGTCTTTGATCGAATCTAGAAGGTCGTTGTAGTTTGCTTGAAATTCGGATACTTTCTTTTGTAGGAATATAAATAACAAGACGGAATAGATGATGACGAATATCCAACTGATAGGGAAGAAGAAGGCGCCGATCAAGAGGAGGATGATGCTATTGATGCATACGATCTTCAGTGTCTGGATTGCGGTTGGTGATGTAAAGTCAATATAAGAGACTTTGGTAATGATCTGCCTGCACTTACGACAGAACTTACCTAACAAAGAATGCTCTTTGAAATAATGGAATATACCGGAACAACATATATGCTTTAAGAGGAACACGGCGATGGCAATGCATAAAAGTGCAAGCAGCCAGATAAAGAAGTTACAAGCAAATAAAAGTGGTTGGATATTGTGGATTCTTAACTGATCTTGTAATAAGTAATGGAAGTAACCATTGATAGTATTTCCTGCTACAAAGAGTGTACCAATGGTAAGGAAGGTGATGAGAACAGCGAATAGGATAACATTGATTTCAAAGTCCCAATGGATGACAGCTTTAAATGGTTCTGCTTGTTCGACATACTTTCTTGGATAGAACAGGATAAAGAGAGAAATAACAGCAGCAAAGATGCAATACAGAACGGAAAGAGACGGAATGAAGTTATCAAGACGATTCACATAACCGCCGATTCCATGATAGGAATCTACATCTTTGGGAATTAGATATTTGATTTCTAAGTTGGTTGGATGGTTGAGTTGGATTAAGCTGTTTGTGCTATATGGATTTTCAAAATCGTTGTTCACATAGGATTCGTCGATAATATCCTCCAAATCGGAATAGAAGTTACTGAACTCATCAAAAGTTAAGCTAATGGCTGGAGAGTCAGAATGACAAGTGCCATTTTCATCATAGGAGAATTCAATCCAGGTGGTATACTTTTCTGGATCTAATGTATTTGGGTTGTAGTTTGGAATGTTCGTACGAATTGTTTTTGTTTTTGCATCGGTTGCGACATATTGGAAGGTTGGGTCGTTCATTAAAGAATCCGCAATGGAATCCTCGTTGGATTGTTGTAAGGTAAGAAAATCATTCCGTACATCTTCGGGAATATCTGCGGATAATTGGTATGGAACGTAGTTCTTATCTAGTTGTTGCGCGAGGTAGATTGTGAATGATTCTAGGTGATCGTTGTAATACATCAATGTTGCATTGGAATCGGTTTTTGAATAATGTTCAATATTATCGTACATATTGAGTGCAGTGATGCTGAGTAACGATAATAGAAGAGCGAATATAGCAGAAAATATATGTTTACCTTTTTTCATATAACCTCACATTTTTTCGATTTTATAGCCGACACCCCAGACAACTTTGATATATTCTGGATTACGGGGATCGGTTTCGATTTTTTTTCGTAAGTTACGGATATGGACCATGATGGTCTCGGTGTTGATGGCATCTTCATGCCATATGCTTTCGTAAATCTGCTCAGAAGAGAAGACACTACCAGGGTGACGCATCAATAATTCTAGGATTTTATATTCCGTTGCCGTTAGGTGAACGGTTTCATTTCGAATCTTGACTTCTTTTTTTGTTGGATCCAAAGTCAAATCACCAGTGCTGAGTATTTCGGTGTCCTTTGCGCAAATACCTTCTTTTAATTTGATGAATTATCATTTTAAGTGCAACACTTATAAAAAATAAAAGTCCATGAAT
>CAUWDF010000024.1:0-20490 GCA_963557245.1 uncultured Bulleidia sp. | reverse complement strand
GGCAATCGCATCTTTACCATGACGGTCCATAATACTTGTAAAATCGTACTTCATAATTTCTCCTTTTTATTTTTTATTTACTCTGCATCTGCAGTAATTGCCTCTCTGATTATGGCCTCTTTATTTGCCAATAGTGTTTCTTTTTTAACAGCTCCTTGCTTTAAGCGAATAATAGAAACAGACAATAGAATCAGACATAAACCGACACATACAACTGCATCTGATACTCTAAGACCAATAAACAAGTTGAATGCTACACATCCTGCACATATTGTTCCTAATACACAACATACATACCAGAACCACTTTGGCATACGAATGGATCTCTTCTCCCACTGTTCTGGGTATTTTGTAGGAATCTTAAGGCAGGAAAGATTCATATAAATATTCATCATCATAGTAGGAATCATGACTAAGGATACAACTGCATCCAAGCTCATGCCTGTTAATAGTGGGAAGATTGAAATTAAATAGAACAAAATATAAATCACATAAGGATAACCACTCTTCGTTTGCTTCTTGAATACGCTTGGTAACCATCCATCTTCAGCAATACGAAGCAATGGATAACGATACATACATAACGTTCCTAAGTAAGAAGAAGCAATTGCTCCGATACCACCACCAATAACGAAGAATAAGTAAATTGATCTTGGGAAGATAGCTTCCGCTGTAACAGAAATGTTTTGACCCGCAATTTCTTCAAGCGGAAGCACTCCACCTGCAACATAAGCCATAAGGCCATAAATTAAAGAGAGAAGAATTGTAATAATAATGATGCCTTGAGGAATTGTTTTCTTAGGATTTTTTGTGACTGCTCCCATTGAAACTGGTCCCATTGTAGTACCCTGGCATGCCCATCCCATTACCGCAATTGCACTTAGGAATCCGCCTAGTCCACCATAGAAGAATGGATTTGATTCTGTATTAGCAAAGAATGCAGATGGATCAACCTTCGGTACACCAAATGCAATAAATAAGCCTAATGCAACTACAAGAACTATTGTAACAAGGTTCTGTAGAATAGTGATAAAACGAGAGCCTTTAACTGTTGTTAAGAAAAATATTGTAGTAACAATGAAAGCCGCAAGTGTTCGATAGTCACCTATAATTGGAAATACAATTGCTGCATAGTCTACAAGTGCCATTGCATAGCTACATAAGGCGAAAGCTCCAAGAACAACTGTACAAGCTGCGAACCCTGCCATAACTGGTCCAAAGAACATAGCTTTCATACTATAATCTCCGCCTTTTACAACGAAGATACTTGGCATTGCTAACTGATACCAATATGCCAATAGCATGAAGAAACATCCTACAACTACGACTGGCATAATTGCCCTACCTGATAGTGCAATTCCTGAACCTAACAATACAAATATTCCTGTTCCAATTGCCCCTCCAAGTCCTAGCCCCACAATATTCCAAAGGCCTATCTTTTTTTCTGACTCTGTTTGCATAAAAACTAACCTCTAACTGCTATTGCCTCGATTTCTACTAAGGCATCTTTGGGAAGTGCTCCAACTTGAAAAGCAGCGCGTGCTGGACAATTTTCTGTAAAGTAAGTTGCGTAAATTCGGTTCATTTCTCCAAAATCATTAATATCTTTTAGAAGTACTGTTGTTAATACAACATCTTCTAAAGACAGACCAGCTTCTTCTAAGATAGCTTTTACATTTTCTAATGATTGAGTTGTTTGAGAAACAATATCTTTTCCTGGGAACTCACCCGTATCTGGATTGATTGGTAACTGTCCCGAAACATAAATAGTTTCTCCAGCTGCAGCGATTCCTTGTGAATAAGGTCCAATAGCTGCAGGCGCTTTTGGTGTGCTTAAAACACGTTTTGACATATTATTGTCCTCCTGATGTAAAAAATGATGTAATAAGTTTTTATTACTTTTGATAATTTAATTATTACACTGTCGCCGTTTATTTGCAATAGTTTTTATCAAAAATGATAAAATTAATATTATCAATAAATTTACATTTACAAAGCAATTTAGTCATTGATATACTTTATATATACTTGTATTCATATTTTCAGGAGGCCAAAATGAAAAGTAAAGAACTTCTAGATTCCTATCGACATTTACTTCCATTCCTCGCTGATGTATGTGGTCCCGACTGTGAAATAGTCATGCATGATCTCACCTCACCTGATAGTTCGATCATTGCTATTGAGAATCCTATTTCTGGCCGAAAAATTGGTGATCCCCTCACTGCTCTTGCAAAAGAGATAGTCCAAGAAGGTCTCTATTCAGACAAAACATATATCTCAAACTACAATGGAAAAAGTAAACACCACAATTTCTTATCCTCTACATTTTTCATAAAAAACGAAAATAAAATCATTGGCATGATTTGTGTGAATAAGAATATTGCTGCAGCTAAGAAGTTAACCACTTCTCTTAATAATCTGTTGAAAGCTTATAATTTGAATATGCCTAGCAACAATGAAATTACAGAATCATTCGAAGATTCTGTACCAGATTTTATGCATGCGCGAATTGCCGAAACAATTGCTAACTATAATATTCCAATCGAGCAGATGAGTATTGATAATAAAGTCTCAATTGTCCATAACCTTAATGACTCTGGTATTCTGAATATTAAAGGCGCAATTGCCGAGCTCGCTGAGCAACTTCAAGTTTCCGTACCAACAATCTACCGCTATTTAAGCAGAAACTAACTAAAGAATCCTTATTTAAAAAGGACTCTTTTTTATCATCGTCCTATTAAATATCCATAAATATACTAATAAAAAAACCGACTTCTTGCTAAGCAAAAAATCAGGTCTTACAATCATCTTTTAACTTTATTATTCCCACATCAATTCATCTATATGAAACGTACCATCATACGTAAAACGTGCAATACCTCCATTTGGAGCTGGATTGGTATTTGCTTTCTTCGCTTCTCTATAAATATCGACTCTCTTCATACCAAATAACATTTCTAAAATACAGAAATACAAATCACAATGCGATACTAATAAAATGGTATCGCCATCATGGGCACGATCAATTACATCACGGAAGAATGTACCGAGACGTTTCTGTACATCTTTCCGATCTTCACCCTTGAGATCCGAATAATGCACATTCAGATTTCTCTGAATCATCTCATTCATAATTGTCTTAAAACGCATACCTTCATAGATACCATAATATACTTCACGTAAACGGACATCGGGAATCGCATGCATACCTCTTCCCTTCAACAAGATATCCGCTGTATCTCTTGCCCTTTCTGCTGTGGAACAATAAGCACGATCGAACATCATATTACGTAATAGATACGCAGATCCTTCTGCCTGCGCAATACCAGCATCGGTCAGTGGACTATCACATTGTCCTTGTAATCTTCCCTGAATATTAAATTGTGTCTCCCCATGACGTACATAAACAAAATGAACTGTCTTATGATCATGTTTCAAGCGATATTCTTGGGCTGTCATTGGTTCTTCTTCTAAATGCCATACCCCATCTTCCCAAGTAAAGATGCAGATACCACTATTCGGCATCCACTTTCTACCTGTTTGATTACATCTTTCGACATAGGCTTTTTGATCATAATTGAGCATCGTCTTCATCAAATGCATTAAGAAAGCACCATGGGATACAACAAGTACTTTCTCTTCATCATGACACTGTTCTAATATTTCCGCAAAAGCTTTATCGGTTCGTTCTTTAAATATTGCATCGGACTCTCCATGGTACGCTGTCCAATCATCTTCCATATTATGGCCCATCGTACGATCCCGGAACTTCTTAATATCTGTACCATCTAGATCCCCAAAATCAAATTCACGTAATCCTTTCATCGGAATCGGCTCTAGATTATGTTGCTTACAAATAATACGTGCAGTCTCCCATGCACGTTCACTCGATGAAGAAAAAGCATGTCCAAAAGGAACTCTACATAATGCGGATGCTGTATCATAAGCTCCTTCAATGCCTTCTTCGGTCAATGGGCTATCACACATACCTTGCATTCTTTCAATTTCATTAAATAATGTACGACCATGTCTTACGTAATAAAATGTGACTTTCATATCCTATATTCCTTTTTATATCGCAATTATACAACGTTGTTATCTGTTCCTATTGTATCATTCCTACTTTGATACAAGTTTTACAGTTTCATTACAGTGTCTATATGCAATTGCACATCGCATTCTTCCAAAACATTACATCATCTGCCACCTCCTCAATACGCATCTGTTGAATGTAATATTCTTCTAATGGAATCCATTTTTTCTGAAACATATCTACTTTTTCTGGAGCACGTTTTCTTAATCTTTCCAACTGCATTTCCTGGGAAATGGTCAAAAAGAGAGTCCTATCATAATAAGGACGGAATACAGTAAGTAAACTGTACGATCCTTCAATCAAAATCAATTGTCCATTCTCAACAAAAACCGGCTCACTTTGAATCGTCATCGTTCGACAATCAAAAGGATAATAAATAAAGTCTCTCTCTTCTTTTAAAGGAATCAATACTTCTTTTTCGAATCTTTCATAATCCACATTTCCACCAGGTTCTGCATATCTTTCTGGAGTACGTTGTTCTGGACGTAAAAAGAAGTCATCTAAGTGAATAATGGTTCCTCCTAACTTTTTCTGTAATTGATTCGCTAAAGTCGTCTTCCCAGAAGCGCATCTTCCATCTATCGCTAGAACGATACGCCCCTATTTTTGTAACAGCTCTAAAATTCTTTGTTCTACTTGTTCGTATGTATATAACATGTCTCTATTATAAAGGAAAAGGAATCCGGGGGAGGATTCCTTTTCTAGTTTAAATTATCAATATTTAAGGGGATAGAAATCACTGATGACAAGCTAAGGGGGAGCTTTTGATCAGGGCAGATATTTTTATCTGCACTTATAATATACAAAAGACATACCTTAAAATTGTGTATGTATTTTGTGAAATTATGTGATAGATCAAGCTTCTCCACTCTTCGGTGTAAATAAAGAAATGATCCAATCCCTATTTACACATGGAAAATCTACATCATCTGGTGTATAGAGATCCTGTTCTGCACGAATCTCTTCCTCTAATCCTTGCATTGGAATCAAAAAAGACATCGAACGATCGTCTGCACGAACATTAATTTTCATGACATCTTCCTGCATATATCCATATTCAATGGATGTAATATCTTCTGGATTTCCCTTTCGATTATCAATATATTCAATAAAACTGTCATACTTGGCAAGTTCAACTGCCACATCCGACACCCCATCTTCCAGTATCTGAATTTTTTCAATGAATTCTTCTACCGTTGGACAGCGACGTAATACATATCCCTTCTTCTTTAAAGGAGCGAATAAAGGACTATCCTTTGTCGTACATTCTTTCGAAGATACCATAATCACGAACTTATGTTCTGGATCCATATAAACAAGTTCATTCTGAATCATAAAATCTTTATGACAATGTGGACAGGAATGACGGAAGATATCCCCTGACAAACAACGATCTCGTAAGTCTAGATCTGTTGTGCCATTGACACTATCATAGATTGTAATTGTGAATTCTTTTCCACAATATGGACATTTATAATTAATATCTCTACTTGCGCTCATATTTACCTCAATTCAATACATGTAAACCTGTAAAATCAAGTCCTTTCTGTTCCGCATCTTTAATCAAATGTTCTAAATGTTCTTTATCTTTGGAAGAAATCTTATCGGTATCACATATCATTGCGAGACAGAAATCTCCCGTATCTAATGTACAAGGAACAGTATAGACATAGATATTGGAATCGTCTAATTCTCCTTCTTCATCTGGCAATAATCGATTTCCAACAAGAAATGGTCCACGGAAACCAACTATACGCATTGTTTGATAGTCCGTAACATGACGATCATCCACTTCTACGAACGTCACAATATCCGGATAATAAACATCTCGTATATCATCCAATCGGCCATCACCACGAGATGTCAGTACATCTTCATTGACACCTTTATCTTTTTCTTCTAAAAATGGCTCATTCTTTTCTTCCATTGCATAACTTTTAATTGCAACCCTTGCTTCACACTGTGCGACCTGTTCAATCGTAAGGTCCGCTAGCATTTCATTCTTATCAAGACCTTTGGTGCAGGTCTCATAATTTGGCCCGATTGCTAACACATTGAAATGTAAAGTACCAAATGCATCAATCCATGAGGAACACAATGCATAACAATCCTCTTCTGTCACTTCTACCTGTGGCTTGCATAACTCCGTCAGATCATCTGCCTCAATCGTTATGTACTGGTGGTAATATTCCGTAAAACGATATTCTGAAACTTTCATAAATACACCGCCTTTCCATATACTATTTGTACTATTCTATTCGTTTTTCAAACAAAATACAAAACAGTCTCCGTAGAGACTGTTCAAACTACATTATCAATCGTTGCTACGACGACCAAGAACCTCTAAGACATATAAGAAGATGTTAATAAAATCTAAGTACAGTTCCATCGCCCCAAATACAGCAAGGTTCTCACCTAACGCACCAACACCACCTGTCTGATAATAGATTGTCTTAATTCTCTGCATATCCCATGCTGTAATTCCTAAGAATAACAGAATACCGACATAACTTAGAATCAAAGAATTCCGTAATACAGGAATGAAGGAAGATACTAATGTAGCAATGACTAATGCAATAAGACCTCCCATAAACAAAGTACTGAACTTTGATAAATCTTTATCGGTAGTATGTCCAATAATTGCCATACTGATAAATAGAATCGCCGTAAAACCGAACGCTCCAAAGATCGTACCAAGATCATATGCATATAAGAGAACAGAGAATGTAAATCCTGTCAGTGCAGAATACGCAAAGAACAGGAGATTTGTCTTAGAAGAATCCATAGAATTCATTCTTCTTGTAAGACTGATTACAATAGCAACCTGGGCAATTACAAGTCCTAATGTGCCAAACATACCTGTTACCCGAATAAAGTTCATATAGAAGCCTGTATAATAGCCAATCGCCGCTACAGCTGCTGTAACGAACAATCCTAAGCCCATTTTCGTAAATACCTTTGTAAGGAATGCATTTAAACCACTCACTCCATAAGAAGCCGAATAATTATTTTCTAACATTGTTGGATATATCCTTTCTTGAACAATATGTCCATTTCCTAAAATATTATAACAGACGTATTCTAACGTTGATATGTCATGCTTCAAAATTCAGATGGTTTTCACTTTCCCCATGAAACCATACATCGATTCTCTCTGCACTCTTTTCACTTGCATGAGGAATCTTTACCATACTATGTTTCTTATAGAGAAAATAGGTCATATTCTTTTCGATTCGTTCATCCGATAAAGAATCTCTATAATATGGAAGATAGTGAAATCCCTTCTTCACAATAATCCAGTTCTTTCCAAATGCAACATTACCATCTTGTCCTGTGAACGAATCGGTACAAATACTCTCTTTATCTGCTTGTTCTGTAACAAAAGATACAAAACGATGATACGAAAAAAAGCCTACAAGCAATCCTAAAATCATTGCGCCACCTACAAAGAAAGCACAATCTTCTATAATCTCATATAAATAAGTACTTCCAAATACAAAAGAACATAGAAGCAACCATACAGCACTAAGCAAACAACTGAATATCATACCTTCACATACATAACAACCTAATAAACGTTTTCTATATTGTTTTAGATTCATAGTATTTCTCCTTCATACCATTGCTGAATGGTTTCTATCATGGATTCTACTTCTTTTTCGTTTGTCATATCACACCAATGCATCGGAAGTTGATGATTGAACCATGTATATTGACGCTTTGCGAATTGACGGGAATGTTTCTGAATCTCTGCAACGACCTGTTCTTTTTCCATTGTTCCCTCAAAGTAAGGACGCCATTCTTTATAACCGATTCCTTTCATACATGCATCTTCAAAGGTAACACCATGTACTAATAAAGTATCGATTTCTTCTTCTAACCCTTGTTGCATCATACCTTCTACACGGCGATTGATACGATCGTATAACTTCTCACGATCCATCGTACAACCAACAATAAAGATATCATAGATTGGTCGATGTGACTGTTCTTTCTCAATATCACTCTGAATGCGCCCCGTATGTCTTTGAATCGTCAATGAACGTAATAAACGACGACGATTGTTTTTATGAATCTTCTCTGCTTGTACCGGGTCGCTCTTTTGTAACATGGCATATAATTGATCATTCGTATACGATTCTAATTCAGGATCGACAGATAGCTCATGATCCTCTTCTTCAAAGTCATAATCATAGAGACATGCCTTGAGATAGAGACCTGTACCACCACAGATAATACAACGACGATCACTCGTATCAATGATCTGTCGTGCCATTTTTTGGAAATCCGCAACACTATAAGAATCTTTTGAATCTAATATATCAATCAGATAGTGCGTAACACCTTGTTTCTCATTTTCTGTCACTTTTCCGCTACCAATATCAAGACCTCGATATACCTGTATCGAATCTCCACTGATAATATCCGCATTAAATTTCTTTGCAAGTCGTACTGCAAAATCAGATTTTCCAACTGCAGTAGGTCCTGCTACTACTAATACTTTTTTCATATATTTCTCTCTATGCAAATTCTTTTTCTAATTCTTGTTCACCTAATATAACAAGGATGGAACCACCATTCACCCCTTGATAAGGATTTTCACAATGGGAGAGTGCATCGACAAGTGCTTGCATTTCTTCCCTTGTAAAAGATTGTATTTTTTCCGATACATTACGACTCGCAACAAGTGCAATCCGATCTTTTATTTTTCTTGTAAAAGAAGAAATATTTTCTTCTTTGAACGCTTGTACAAGATCATTGAGGAACGATTCTTCTTCTAAATCTTTTGTCCAAGACGGTAAAGATCGCACAACAAGCGTATCTTTTCCAAATGGTTCAAAATGGATACCACAAGAACGAACGGCTTCATTGAGTTCCTCCACACGATCTACCATAGCATCCCCTACCACCATTGTGACTGGAAGCAAGCATGGAATCTGTGGTGTCTCCGCTACAAGTGTCTTACGTACCTTCTCATAAGCAATCTTACGCTGCGCCGCATGTTGATCGATGAGTGCAAGACCGTTTTCACATTCTGCCAATATATATTTCTTGCGATACTGTCCAATGATATGCATGACTGGAAAGGATGGAATTTCTTCCTCTTCCTTTGGAACTTCTTCTACTTTCGCATGAAGTTGGCGTAAGATTTCTTCATCTTCTTTCGCTTCTGCTTTCATCTGTTGAATCGTAGATGCACTCATTGCAAAGGTTTCAGCAACCGTCTTCGGCTCTTCTTTTGTCTCGGTTGGTCTAAGATCTTCCTGATCAAAGGAAAGTGGTTGGTAATATGTCTCACGAATCGGAGCAATTTCCGGTTCTGGTGCCTGTATATCTTTTTTTAAAGCCTTCGCAACACTTTCCATTAATAAGTGTTCTAACTGATTTTCTTTAGAAATGCGTACTTCCCACTTCGAAGGATGAACATTGACATCTAATAAATGTGGATCCATCTCAATGTTAAGAACACATAATGGATATCTTCCCTCTGGGAGATAAGAACCATATCCCTCTTGAACCGCTTTATATAAACGATATGTACGTACCATTCTGCCATTTAAAAAGATATGCATCAAACTCTTCGACGAACGAGATACGATAGGTTTTACAATATACCCCATCAAATGATAGTCATAATCGGAACAATCTATCTTCTCTACATTCTCGGCAGCACTTCTTCCGAATACGCCATATAGGACTTCTAAAAGATCATCTTGACCAGAGGTACGGAAGGCATCTCTGCCATCATTAATAAAACGAAAAGCAATCTCTGGATGTGATAAAGCGAACTTCTGCACGACATCTTGAATTAAAGACGCCTCATACGAACTACTACGCATATGTTTCAAACGTGCGGGTGTCTCATAGAAAAGCCCTTCCACGGATATCTCTGTTCCTTGACTACATGGATACGATCCTGCATCCTGATCCTTCCCATAAGCAATCACAACCCTTGTCGAATCTTCGCCATCCGATGTCACCAATGTCACTTTCGCAACGGACGCAATAGAAGGTAATGCCTCCCCACGAAATCCTAATGTATGAATCGACCATAGATCGTTCTCAGAATGAATCTTAGAAGTCGCATGTCTTTGAAAGCACATCTCAGCATCCTCTGCATCCATTCCACAACCATTATCTGTAATCGTGATCTTCTTCAGTCCACCTTCTTCAATCGATACTATGATCCGTGTACTTCCCGCATCGATGGCGTTCTCGACGAGCTCTTTCACGACTCCCATCGGCCTTTCGACAACTTCTCCTGCCGCTATCCTATTTGCGGTCTGCTTATCTAACTGCGCTATTCTTCCCATTGATTTATTCCTTCTGATTCCCTACAATTATACCGTATAAGCTTATGCGTATCCGTGAAGAATATAGAAAAGAAGTCATTATTAATAAATCTCGCTTTATCGCTTGTGTACAATGTTGCCGCACCGAAGAACAAGCGCGTTTTTATATTGAACAGATACGAAAAGAATATTCCGATGCGACCCATGTATGTACCGCTTACCAATGTGGCGAGAACCAGATGATCCGCCGTTCTTCCGACAATCATGAACCTTCTGGTACAGCTGGTGTACCAATCTTAGAAGCCATCCGAAATAGCGAACTCGATGATGTATGTGTCTGCGTCGTGCGTTATTTTGGTGGTATCAAATTAGGGGCCGGAGGTCTCGTCCGTGCCTATGGTGGTACAGCTTCCGAAGCTTTAAAAGAGGCACCAAAATCCATTGATGTCCTATATAAACAATATTCTGTCACGTATCCCTATGATCTATCTGGCACTTTAGAAACTTGGTTACGTAAGAATACCGATGTGAAAGATTTCTTATATGATGAACAGGTCACTTGTCTATTCGAAACCAATCTTCCTCATGTAGAAGAAATGATTCGCGATCTTTCCAAAGGAATCTCTAAGCCTGAATTGATTAAAGAAGTCGTGCGTCAAGCACCTTATAATGAAGAATAAAGCCAACTACACATGTTAGTTGGCTTTTTCTAAATTCTTTTTTGGCACAAATAAAATATCTAAATCCGTATCACCTACAATTCCATCTACATTACCCGTAGAGGAATACTGCCATACAGAAAAGGTATAAGGATAATCCGGTTGCGTTGTATCATAATGTGCTACCCAGAACGGATACGCTTCTAAATTTTCTGTAATGAAAAGATTTTGATAGAGACTCGCACTATTATAAATCATAGGACGATAGCCACCGCGTTCGACTGTTTCTGCAAATGTAATTGCATTATCGGTATTTATCTTAGGATCCTGCCCATCTGCCCGCCCCGTTCCATCCACGGTCTCTTCAAAATCATAGACAACGGGAAGATCCAATTCATACCCGAACAAGTGTCGAATCATATAGTCCGCTTCTTCTTTCGCTTCTTCTGTGTTTGTGGCCTGCGAGAAGAAATAGGCCCCAACTAAAATTCCATTCTTCTTTGCTTGTTCGATATTATAGCGAAACATGGCATCTTCATGAATCTCACCTGTCTCATACCCACGATATCCAACCCGGATAAAAGCAAACTGAACACCACTCTGTTTAACTCTTTGCCAATCGATCTTCTTCTGATGATCCGAAACATCGATTCCATACATCGAACGATAGGAATCATCTTCATACGCATATTGTCCATTGTCCGTACGTAGCTTTGTCCAATCATATGTATGATTCTGCATACTTGCTGGCTCTGGTGGTACAATCTTTGGTTCAAAGATTGAAGAGATACCGCCCCCAATCACAATACCAACGAATAGAACAAGGAACAGATTTCGAAAATTAATATGACGTCTGCCCCGACGTCTTCTCTTTTGATTACGTTTTTTCTTCATTCCTTAACCTAACATGGTAAAGAATAAGATACAGGCCATCAGACAAAATATGACACCTGCCTGTAACTTCTTTGCATTTGTCATGAAATTCATGGCTAACTGAATGAAGGATAAGCGATACGCAGCTAATGCTAATGTATAGAGAGCACTATTTGTCTGCATGATTGATCTTTGGAACACTAAAGAGATAAAACATAATAAGAATGGCACAACTAGACGTCCCATCGCTGCTCCAAATGCCTTTGTAAAGTGAAAGCGATCCTGATCATCTAAATATTCAAATGTGACTGTAATTGCACAGAGAACAAACCAAGGCACAAGTCCGAACTGAAAGCCACCAAATAATTGAATTTCAATCAAAAGACCCGCAATTGCGACTAAAACAGCCGGTAAAACAGCCAATGCCTCAGAATGAAATGGATGACGAACACATTCCATAATGACACGGAACTCACTCCATTCGACATGGAAAGAATGCTGTACAACATGCTTATGTGGGGGAACTTTCCCAGTTGTCTTTGTAGTATCTTCATTCTTTTCCATGACAGGTTCCTGCACAGGTTCTTCTTTTTTCTCCGCTTCAGGAACCTTTTCTTTTTCTGGTTCTTCCTTTGGTTCCTCTTTTACTTCCTCATTTGATTCGGAAACGGCATCTTCTACAGAAACAGCTGCTTCTTCCTCTTTGACAAGAGGAATGGTTTCCGTAACCGCCTCTTCTTTCGGTTCTTCTACCACTTTCGAACCGCAGTAACCACAATATATACTTTCATCTGAAATTTCTTTTTTACAATTTGGACAGATCATATTTATTCTCCTATCATAACCATCATACAAGATTCTATCTTTTAGAAATTGAAGAATTTCTGAAAAATAATCAAAACAATACATATTTCTTTTTTATTTGATTCATGCAGTCAAGTTAAATATTTCATTCATATTATATCAGTATTGTTAGAATTTTTATTTCAATATGGAAAGTCCCATGTATATTCATGGGACTCTAGGACTGATTCTATTTGTTTGGAGTAACTTTCTTTTTATCTGTATTCATTTCTAAAAGCTTATTGGTCAGTTCATTCTCAATCTTATTGAGTTCCTGCTCGGCCGTCGCTCTTCTTTCTTTACCCTCTTTTTGAATCTGAAGAACTTCATCTAATGTTGCAATAAGTTCTTCATTTGTATGTTTGAGAGTATCGAGATCGACAATACCACGTTCTGTCTCTTTTGCAGTATCGACGGTTGCTTGATGAAGTGTCTCCGCATTCTTCTTTAAGAGTTCATTTGTCATATTTGCGACTTCGCGCTGCGCTTCCATTGCCTGCTTCGAATGCTGAATACCTAAAGAAAGAACAATCTGATTCTTCCATAATGGAATCGTATTAACGATTGTAGACTGAATCTTTTCCGTCATCATTGTGTCATTATTTTGAACAAGACGGATCTGTGGAGCCATCTGAATCGACACCTGACGTGTTAGTTCTAAATCATATAGCTTCTTTTCAAAACGAACACAAGCTTGTTCTAAATCATTGGCGGCCTGTGCATCTTCTGGAAGTCCACTCGCTTTGGCTTTTGCGACTAAAGTTGGAAGTTCATTCTCCCGAACACTTGCCAATTTTTTCTTGCCAGCAAGAATATACATAGCGAGTTCTTTCGAGTTCTGCTGGTTGCGCTCATAGAGTTCATCTAATAATGCAATATCTTTCAATAAAGCAATCTGATGATCTTCTAACATCGACGCAACTCGATCGACATTCTGCTCGGCACTATCGAACTTAGCTTTATATTTGACCGCTTTATCTTCCCCTTTATCAAATAAACTTGCAAAGAAACCCTTCTTTTCATCTTCTACTTCACAATCTTTCAATTGAGAAACAAGATCCTGTAATAGTTTACCAACATCCCCAAGATCTTTTGTACGGACATTCTTTAAAGCTGTATCTGAAAAATCGGATACTTTCTTCTGTGCAGCGGAACCATACTGTAAGACAACATTCGACTGTGTAATATCAATCTGATCTGCAAAACTATCCACTGTATTCTTTTCTGCATCGCTCAAATCAATACTTTCTAATGGATCTTTCTTCTCATCTTTTTTATTTTCTAATTCTTCTAACTGCTGCTTATTCTCTTCCGCTACTTCATCTGGTGTCAGAGTCAGTTTGATTTCTGGAGCACTTTGGCTCGCAGTTGCTTTCATTTCATCACTCATTATAGTATTCCTTCCTACATCTCATTACGATGGAAATGCCATAGGATCATACGAACGATCTTTATTACAATCATAACAACAATCGCCCCAACTGCCCACATGAAATAGGTATGAGCGGCTGTTTTCGATGTGTTTTTAAAGAAAGTACGAAGACGGAAGTCATCATCTCTATGACGTAACTCTCTTGGTTTCCGATACGAATTTGGAGCGGTCGGAATATTATTGACACGATCGAACTCCGAAATATATCGAGCAACGGCAGTTGCTTCATAAGCTGTCTCACCTGACGCATCCTGTAAAACAATCGGTTCTTTTAATGTATTTCCTTTTTCATCATAGAAATGCATCTGTAAAATATGATCCGATTCTACATCAATCTTTTGGAATCGATGATAAATATCTCGACATGTCACTAAAGGATAAAGTTCTTTCTTCTCAACTGGAATATAGTAACCAGCAGAATTCACATAGACTTCTTCGACATGATTATAATCCTGACGCATCTCACTATAGTCATAGCGAATACCGCTCATAAATAATTTACTACCCGTCTCCTTCCGACGAATCGTAGCGTCATATTCGCATAGATCAAAAAGATCTTCTCCCTTCACAAAAACGAGCACAAGTTCCGAACCTTTTGTCCCAATATTCTCACCAACAATATCATAAGCAAGTCCTGGTGTGATATTTCCAGCAAGGACAGAGTTCGAGATACGATCCTGTACCGTTACCGATGTCGCTGCATTGCGAACATAGGTCTCTTCTTGACGAATTGCCGTAATACGTGGATCTTCTTCCTCTTCTTCATCCGTTTTTCCAGAAGCTTCTTTTTCCGCTTCGACTTGCTCCATCATTGCTTGTAAACGATCCCGTTTATCATGAGCCCAATTCGTGAACCAATCTTCATACCAAGTATCATAGGCTCTTGCATAAGCGTCGCTGACAAGATCCCCCGTATTGACCGACCGATCCGGATCTGTCTCCGCATCGACAGGAGTAAAGTTGAATGGACTTGTCGCAATCGTACCACTTTCATCAAATCCATAAGGACGGAAGAAATTCATATCTGCTTCTTGACGATATGTCTCGATTGTAGCATCCATTGTTGGATCACCTACAATCGTATCGTCAATCGGAATCAAATCATATGAAATCAGTGTATTATCCTCAGGATTCACATATAAAGAACCTAAGAACTCTCCATCTTGACCAGAAGATACAATCCATGTATCACTCACTTGTTCTGGTTCCGATAAGGCAGCCGAACAACTACCATCAATGATCAGATCGATATCTTTTGTCTTTCTTGCAAACTTCTTTACTTCATCGACTGCCTCTTCTGGATTATTCTGTCCCCCTTGATAAAGGCATACGATATAGTCCGTTTCTTCTTTCAAAGAATGAAGTGTCTCTTTGGCTTTTTCAATTGCTTCTGCAAACTGGATCGTGTCATCTTCAGATGCAATTGTCTCCTTTGTGATTGCCATAACTCCGATCCGATACCCATCCCGTTCAAATACCTGTGCCTCACTCTGGCCTTTTTCTTCGAATAGACGTGCAAGTTCTGAATCCTGTACATTCAGATTCGAACTAATGATTGGAACCGGATTCTCAGTCGTTACCATCTGTAACATATCTTTCATCGCATCGCTTCCATAACGGATATCATTTCTACCAAGTGTTGTAGCTTGAAACCCCATATAGGAAAGTAAGTTCAGACCAATCGCTTCTTTTTCATATAGAGCACTGAAGTATGTACCGCCAGCTAAATTTCCGGCATCCAATAAAAGAGAATCTTCTTCGCGAATGGATTGAATTGTAGAATAGAGACGAGAATAACCACCATGGGTAACATATTCTTCTTCCCCACTTCCTTCATACCAAGGCAACAGATGGTCTCTTAGACCACCTGTAAATATAATATGTACACCGGCATCTGCATTTTCTTCTGCAAATACAGGAACGAAAATATAACTCAAAGAAATCAAACAACTCAAAATGAATGTAAACAGCTTCTTCATAAATACCTCTCGCTACAGCATTATATCATCAATGTACACCGTCCACTCATGTATCCCTATTCGTATTAAAAAAATAATAATATGTCCTCACGTATAGCAAAAAATGGCCTCGATTTTTTCGGTTTTTTCTAGAATAGCGCTGAAACAAACGAAAGCAAAGAATTATCAATGCCGCCAAAATTCCCCCAGTTAGCTGTAGTCTAAGAAAAATTGTTGCTTTTGTAAAAAACGGGATGTAATATCCCTAGATAAAACATACGCTCTAAGAATATCCAGTCATATTTATGCTGTTTTAAATATGCGGCGATTCGTATTATCCCATACAAACTTGAACAGGACCACACGTCCCGATACCAGCGTGATCCATACAAGAACAAGAAACATAATATCAAAAGTAAAAGCCATCAAGGCCAGCAATACATGCCGATTTCGATGGCTATTTTTAAGGGCATACATCAATTATTGACCACAGTTAATGCCCCAATTTGTTGGCATTTCCCCAATGAACTTTGGTAACCCTAATTTTAGTGATTCTTCTTGTTCTTACTGCTTCTCTAATTGAAAATCTTCTCTCTTTAATAAAGACAGATTGGCATCTTCTTCTTGTAAAAGTCTTTGAGATTGTGCCAGTATCGCTTCTTCGATCGTATTACGAGCTAAGCGTCCATTCCCTGCTTCACTTGCATTCTCCGCTTGAACTCTTGTAAAGTAATGGACCAGACTTTCTTTTGCGTCTTCTGCAATATGATAGCCCTTCGACGTTGCTTGTATACATGCGATCTCATATAGTTGTTCTCCTGTATAATCTTTAAAATCAATCTTATTTGGAAAACGAGAACGCAAGCCTGAATTTGCTTCTAAAAAGACTGCCATTTCTTTCTTATATCCAGCTAATATGACAATCAGATCATCACGATGATCTTCCATTGCTTTGACGAGCGTATCGATGGCTTCAAGACCAAAACTATCTTCTTTTCCTCGATATAAGGAATACGCTTCATCAATGAATAAAATACCACCCATCGCACTCTTAATAACAGACATTGTAAGTGGTGCTGTCTGACCGACATATTGTGCTACAAGATCTGCCCGTGTTACTTCTACAAGCTGTCCTTTGGACAGTGCTCCGATTGCTTTCATATAACGGCCTAATAAACGCGCAATTGTCGTCTTACCGGTACCCGGATTTCCTGTAAAGATCATATGCATTGTTAAAGGAGAAGCTTTCATTCCTTGTTCCCGACGCTTTTGTTGAATCGCAAGATGGGATTGTAAAGAATGGACATATTCTTTTACTTCTTCGAGTCCGACAATCTTATCAATCTCTCGATTCACTTCGGCAATCTCTTCTGCTTGATTTTTTTCACGAGACAGTGAAATCTTTTTATTGCCGGCATACGCATATGGCATACCCTCTTCAATCTGAAGAGTGACGGTCGTATCTTGTATATTCTCTTCCAGAACAAACTGAGATAAAGAAATATAGAACTCTTTAAAGATAGCCATAATAGAATCGGCTCCACGTGTCTTATCGAAATGCATATGAATCCAACTACGGATTTCTTCTGGTATATGAATTGTCAGATGTAATTGTTCCTGGCAACGTTTTGTCAATCTTTCAGACTGTAATACGATCAATTGACTGATTCCTTCTTCCTTTAAAGAATGGAAGGTAATCTGATCTAATATATGGTACATAAAGTCTGCCCCAAAAGCATCCTGTACAGAAGATACAGGATTTGAAGTCAAAAAGATCAAATACTTTCCATTGATACTGAAACGATCGACCGCATTCTTAACAAGTCCTGTCTGATTCTCAACCAAGATTCCTTGAGATAGTACATAACGTTTCGATAGAATGATCTCCCCTGTTGTCGCAAGTTCACTGACCATACGATTAAAACCCGCAAATGTATTCTCAAAATTCTCAAAACAGATAACTTTTCCTTTTCCATTCAAAGCTTCATACATATCTTGTAAGAAGATCTGTTCTTGCGAACCGGAAGTATAACGTGACATATCAATTGTATCCACTTCTGAGGAAGAAAAAATATGACGCTGTTCTAACTTATGTGCGATTGTTGAAATTGCCGCATGACGGCCAGAACCATGCGGACCTGTGATCAAGATGACATTGGCTGGTCTATCTGTTTCCATTCCCATAACATAGGGTCTACGGAAAGCCGTTGCGGTACTACGAACAGCTTCTTCTTGGCCAATAATCTCTTGATTCATTTCAGTAATGATTTCTTGAAATACTTTGGCAGAATCAAAGTCCTTTTCTTCCTTTTGTGGAGTCTCACCATAGTCCTTCTTTAGTTCTTTTTCTAGTTGTTCCACAGAAGGAATCGCTTCTTTTTCTACAAGCGGTTCTTCTACGACCTTCTTTGTATCGGTTGTTAAAGAAGCGAGACTTTCTTTCTGTTTCTGTAAAATCTCATTTAATTGTTGTAATGCATGATCCGCATCACGAAGAAAAGAAGATCCTGTATCTTTCGGAGCTTCCGGATTCATTGTAAGTTGAATATCCGAATTAAGATCTTCTTTTTCATAGGCTCTTTTTTGATCAAGAACTTCTTTCCAAAGACGTTCTTTTTCTTTAGTTCTGTCCCTCATTTTTCTGTTCTCCCGGTTGGGTCATTCTACCCTCACTTGTCAGCCCATCCTTTTGAAGAACGGCTTCTAGAGTCGAGATATCTGCAGATAAGTTAATAAAGTCCTGATCTGTCATAGAAGAGATGATATTTTTCATTGCATCATTGATCAGTTGGATCGTACGAGTCAATTTATCTTTTGTTTCTCCATACGAAGGATCTGTAACAGCCGATTGTAAGGAAACGAACTGCTGTAAGATTTTCTCTAAAATTGGAAGATAGTAATCATACAACTTGGTTAATTTCGAATGGGTACTCGGTAGTTTCTTTTCCATTTCATTGATCTGACGCAAAAGAGCACATGTCTCATACAGACCATTGGATATATTCTCATCGGGAATATCTTCATTTAATCCATTGATTTCCCCGATGAACTTTTCTGCAGCCGTCAGTTCCTTTTCCGAATCGGGTTCTGGATTTGGTTCTCGTTTCGGTTCTGCTTTTGGTTTTGGCTGGCTCTCTGTGACCTCAATGTCCACAACATCATCCTGTGCAGATGATCTTGGACGACGGCTTAAAGAATCCAGTTCTGATAACATATTGCGATATTGTTCCGCATATCTTCTCTTAAAATCATTCATTGGACAAATATAACGTCCATTCTGATAGACATCTAAGGAAGAAAGAGATGCATACTGAGCACCATTTAAACGTAATTCATAACCCGAATGTAATGTGACTAAGCTATGACCACGGTACCAACCACGTAAAAAAGTATTAATACGATCGATATTTCCACTATCTGTAGAATTGTTCGTATTATTATAACCATAGTTTGTATAGTTATTCTGATAGTTTCTTTGTGTATACGTATTCTGTCTTCTCTTTGCTGAATTGACAGATGCTTTTGTGACAGCTAAAACAATAAAAACAATTAAAAGAAGTGGAAAAATTCCAGCTGGCATAAAGATAAGAAACAGGAATAGTAACCAAAACCATCCTGAGTTATTTCTGTACATGCAATATCCCTCCGCGTGCAATCAGAATTATATCATGTTATGAGCATATTATACTTTTCTTACTGCATTTTTAGATTTGAAAGTACAGCTCTTCGTTAATACCCATAAATCATGACGACTCATAAAACCAATGGCATCCGCATAGGCTTTCGCTTGCGCACGATGTTCCTGTACATTTCCATTATGAATCTTCTGTAAAGCTTGACGATCCATCCGATAAGACACATAGACAACCTTCTTTAATAAGAACCAGATGACAATCATCTGATCGATGATTTTATCTGGATGCTTACTTTCCAATAAATATTTTGGTGCCACCTGTTTCAATTCATCTGCGGCATGAACAGCTGCCTCCAGTAAGCGCTCAAAAGAAGGATAATACCTTTTATCCCATTCTTTTTGAAGACGGTACTGTGGTATCTCAAAGAGGCGATCGAACAGCTCTACAACTTCTTCGCCTCGATTCGTCGATATACCAAGAAGCTCGTTCTTCGCATCTTCTAATGGACCGCCTGGTTCACTAAGACATAGATAACATCCCTTTGCATATAAAAAACTAAAGTGCGAATAAGGTAAGAGAACAATACCTCGTTCTTTCCCCTTTACTTCCGTATATAGAATATAAGACACTTTAAAAGCATTCTTATGTAACAGTAATTTGTCAAATTAAGTGCAACATCTAATGTGAGTTTATAATTTCGTTTG
>CAUWDF010000023.1:0-21224 GCA_963557245.1 uncultured Bulleidia sp. | reverse complement strand
AACCTCCATGAATATTTCATATAAAAAGTACCCATCCTCCTAGGTTTGTCTAGGAGGATAGGTATATGTCAAAGTCTTATCTCTTTTTATGAGCTTTCCTTCAATAATATTGTATTCTTCTTTTTGGAATTATTCTTTTTCTTTGTAGGAATCTTATCTTCGATACCAAATAAATGCTCCTGAAGATTATTATTGATTATGGAAAAAGACTTCTTTACGCGATCAATATCTTCTTGTGTGAGACCTTCAAAAATAACAGATTCTAAGTCTTCAAATGCATCTTGTAAATCTTTAATAATTTCATTACACTTATCTGTCAAACGAATAGCTAACTTTCTTTCTTCAAAAGCCATTTTTACATATCCTTTGAGATTTAAATATTCTGTCTCGCCAGATACGGTAACTTGCGAAAGACCTGTAAAATCAGATATTTCCTTTGGACTATGAATCGAATCAGCTACCCATATAGCTAAAATAATCTTAATATCTTTTAAATCCAGATCATTTTTATAAGCAATCGTCTGTTCATATTTTTCAAATACTTTATTTAGATAATATGCCATGGAAATAATATCAAAGCTTTCCTTCTTCCGATCTCCATGGAAATGGGCAATCACTGTCTCTTCCCCTAATTTGCGTGTTCCTGGGAACATCGGAATTGCAAAATCATCCGAAGCAGAATCCACAAGAAATCCAGCAATCGCTAAACGATCTTTTCGATATTGTTTTTCATCTAGAACATTCTTAAAAAAATTATTGTAATATGTATAGACATTTGTCTTCATCGCTACAACTTTCCATACAGAACGCGATTGTGTTACTAAAGATCCTTCTGTCTTGACATAATAATAGATAGGTACTTGTAAAGGCTTAATTGTCTTTGTATGAAGAAGATATTCCATATTAAAGATAAAGTCTTCACAGAAATTCAAGCTTTCATCCATTTCTAGTTGATTATCCTGAATCAAGTCACGACGATAAAGCTTATTCCATAAGACACCATAATAGAAATCAGATGGAGAATCCATCATACATTCCGCAAACTGTTGTAAGGTCAATACATCATCGGAACGAATCGAACCTTTTCGCGCTACATTATCCCCTACAACACGATAAAAATCCGCAATAACAAGATCACAATGATTCTCTTCCATAGTACGTACAAGCATCTTTGTAGAATCTGTTGGAATATAATCATCTGCATCCATAAACTGAATGTATGTACCTTTTGCCTCTTTGATTGCTAGATTACGGGCAGCCGATACACCTTTATTTTCGGTATGAATAATGCGTAATCTAGAATCTTCATTTGCTAACTTATCTAAAATTTTACCAGATTGATCGGTAGATCCATCATCCACCACAATAATTTCTAAATCTTTAAATTCTTGGTATAGAACGCTACTAATACATCTTTCAATTGCATTCTCAGAATTATATACCGGTATAATGACACTTACTTTCACCATGCTTATTAAACTCCATACTTCAATTGCCTTTTTCTGTAAATGTCAGCCAAGATCCATTATCTGCGACCCATGCTTCTTTTCCAATTCGATACCATGTATGCCCCTCTGCTTCGGTTTTCTCATAAACAGGATAAACAGATCCATCACATGCATTCCCAAGGAACACTCCACCTGTACCAGCTTGTCCACGAATAGTAAGATCGGATACATTAACTATTATCTCACCAATTTCCTTTTCCTCTAAAGCGTCATGTACAGTAGCGTAATTAATCTGTTTTCCCGCTTTCAGAGTATCAGTTACTTTTAAGCTTCCCCACGCTCCATCAATAGAAGCATACATCAGACCATTCGCAACCGTTGTAACATCATCAAAAATAAAATCGGTCAATTCTTCTCCTTGTTCATTGATTAACCCCCATTTTCCATACTTCTTAACTGGAATATAACCTTCTATATCCGGACGTACATCCTGTACACCAGAAGCAATCGACTGCCCTGAGGAGGCGTGAATCAGATTTGTATATGTGCCATCACTCATGCAATAATATCCATTCACAAAGGATCCTGATACATATGTTCCATCCACACTTGCTAATGGAACGGAAGTATTCGAAGACGGATCATAGATTACCGTACCCGTTTTATGGCAATTGGCATCAATCGTACTGACAAGTAAACGACTACTTACAACAGATGAATCTAAAGCCTCAAAAGCCCAACCAGTATGATTTCCAGCTTCTCCAACGGTCATACCGACAACACCGAAAATATTATCCTGTAAAGCAAAATAAGGTGCTGTATTATTGTCTATCTCGGGATTAATAAATTGATCCGAACTAATCTCCTTTTCTTCCGTAAAATCTTCTGAAAATACCTTTGTTTTCGAAGAAGATAAATCAGAAATCCCATAAATCGAATGAAGGACATCCCCTTCTAATACAGCCCCAGCTTTAATTCCTTCCATCTGTGCAGAATTCATCTTCGATAATTCAATCGGATATAATTCTTTTCCTTTATAATTCCAAACTCCTTGTTTATTATTCTGTTCGACAATGACTGCATCTTTTGTATATCCCATTTGCTCTGCCGGGCTACCGATGATTTCACCCTCAAACTTAACAACTATATTTCCAAACGTAGAAGTATGTACATAAGCAATCTGATTAATACCAGATTCCAATTCTTCCACATTATCTAATTTTGTCTCAGGACGAATAGTCCATAGATCACTTTTTACAGGTTCTTTTTTTACAGGTTCCGAGGAAGAAACTGCTACTTCTTTTGATGAACAGGCACATAGCCCCATTGTCAGAAGTAAGATACCAATTACTTTTTTCATACCAAGATCCTTCTTTCTTCATAATCATAACATGTGTAAATTTCCTCATACAACAGATAGAAATAAGAATAAAGCTGTGCAGTTATCCACACAGCATATGTTAATTACTTCTCTTCTTGAAATAACTGTTTACGAATGTGATAGTAAGAGAATGTGACCGCAATTCCTGTAATAATCCAAGTAACTGGATATACAGCAAACAAAACATCAAAAGTATGATATTTTGCAAAGATGAAGCAAATATATACAAGACGGAACAAACAAGAGCCAATCAAAGTTAATACGGCTGGTAGCATTGATTTTCCCATTCCACGTAAACATCCACCAGATATCTCATATGTTCCAGAAAGCAGAACTAGATTCGATACCCACATCATTCGCGTTACCGCATACTGAATTACTTTTGGATCCGTCGAAAAGAAAGATAGGAAAAAATCTTTGCCCATCCAGAAAATTGTACTAAATAATAATGTAATAAGAGCACTGAACCAGAAACTAATTTTATATACTTTTTTGCAACGATCAAATTTACGTGCACCAAAATTCTGCGAAGTAAAGGTAACCGCTGCTTGTGCGAAGGCGTTAACAACATAATATGCCATAAATTCAAAGTTCTGTGCTGCAGAAGCACCTGCGATTGCATCGGCACCAAAACTATTAATACCAGACTGAATTACAACATTAGAAATAGAGAATACCATTCCTTGAACACCAGCTGGCAGTCCAATCTTAATAATAGATTTTAGATACTCTGTATGAATCGAAATATTATGGAACGAAAAATGAAAGGCTCCTTTCTCCTTTGCTAAGAATCGTATGACCATGACAGCACATATTGCATTTGCAATCACTGTTGCAATAGAAACGCCAACCACACCAATTTTGCAAACAATAACAAAGAACAAATTCAAAATAATATTTACAATCCCCGAAACAATCAAACAATATAAAGGACGTGCCGAATCCCCTTTGGAACGTAAAATAGCACTACCAAAATCATATACCATCAGAAATGGCATTCCTAAGAAATAAATACGAAGGTATATCAAGGCAAGATCCATAACGTTCTTAGGCGCATCCATCATTTTCAATAAACCTGGAGCGGACCATATACCAAAAAATATCAAAACAATTCCACAAAGAAGAGATACAGTAATAATAGTATGTACAGCTTCATTAATTTTGTTCTGCTCGCCCTTCCCTATTAAAGTAGCAATCAATACATTTGCACCGACAGAAAGACCGGTGAATAACGATACGATCAAATTAATAACGGATGCATTCGAGCCGACAGCCGCCATTGCTTCCGCACTTGCAAACCTTCCAACAACTGCTAAATCTGCACTATTGAATAATTGTTGAAGAATCTGCGTCAATGCTAATGGAAGCGCGAACAGAAAGATTTTACCAGCAAGAGACCCATTCAACATATCAACAGAATTTTGCTTTGTTTTCATTTTTTGCCTCCTCATCAAATAGAAAAAGACGTATAACGCCTTTCTTTTTTCATCTCTATCAAAACCATATCATTTTGACAACTAGCCTATTATAACAGCAAAAAACCATTTCTTCCCAATTTAATTACACTTTTATCACACCTTTTCGTTATAATTACATTTATGGATGGAATTGGATTTGAAAAATATTGTTGCCAATATTTACATACGCGAGGTTATAGTAAAATTACTATGACGCAAGCATCGAATGACCAAGGAATCGATATTTTAGCTACAAAGCAAGGACTAAAGTATGGATTTCAATGCAAGTTCTACAGTCATCCTGTAGGAAATGATGCTGTGCAACAAGCATATACGGGTGCTGCTTTTTATGATTGTGACGTGGCAGGAGTAATTACGAATAATACTTTTACAAAATCCGCCATAAAATTAGCGGAACAGACCGATGTTATGTTAATGGACGAAATTACACCATCTTCTACTTTTAACATTGGACTGGTAGAAGCGACTGCTATATTTTTTGGTTTTATAGCAATCTTTATTTTACATGATTGTTCGGAACTCAAAATGACACCTCTGATCTTATCGAAAATATATAGTTGTTTTGCATTATTATTTGGTTGTTTCTTAAGTTGTTTGGCAAATACATTCTTGTGGTCAAAACTCTTTACAGCGATTGCTTATATCTGTTTCTTATTTTTATATTATCCAGTATTAATACAAAGTGATAGCAATCAAATACAATTAGTATTTTGGTTTATCTGTTTTCTACTTTTCTGTAGTTATGCAATACGATTTTTATTTCAAGCAAAAGACACCTATGAAGTATATGCTCGTTCCAAAGTAGAAACTTTACACGAAGAAATGAATACCTCTGTTCAACAGATGGGACAATCTTTAAAAATATTATTAGAAGATGAATTGGGTATAAAATTAACACTCAAAAATGCAACTCACACCCGACATAAAGATGTTTTTACTTTCCAAAGTACAAAAAATATTATAGATGGACTCGCACTAGCGGAATATTCCTTAAACCAATACGCAGCTGCCAGTGGCATGAAAGATCGTTATCGTCTGCTTTCCAAAACAAATCGAAGTTTTGAAATGATCGTTACATCCAATCCTAATATGGACAATTGAGCTTTTTTGCTAACATGAAAAGCTCTTTTTGTATTCTGAAATAGAGTATAATACCTTCTATGACAAATAAGAATAAATTCATGGGAATTTCCGGAATTTTCCTGGCCATACTGATGACATATTTTTCTTGTCAGAAAATCGATTCCTTCTTAGCTTTCAAACCTTATGGAATCTATCTTTTTATCGCAGAATTGATTTTATGTATCTGTATTGCCGGAATTTCCTTCTTACAAAAAAAGCTAGAAAAAAAACGAACTCAAAAACTATATTCTTTTATCCTATTACTGATTGCACCACTTGTTATGGAATTCAGTATTGAACTTTTAAATGGCAATATGCTATGGGACATTGATATGTTCGGAAATGTTCTCATAAACTATCTGATTAATTTAATGTTCTATGTAATCTTTTTTATATGTACGGGAAGCCTAAAATGGTCAATTCGTAGTATATCCATCTTATTAGAATGCTTCGGTATTGCAAATATGTATGTGAAAGACTTCAAAGGCAGTCCTTTATTACCTTGGGATCTTGGCTCGTTACGTACTGCAGCAGGAGTTGCTGGTAGCTATACTTATACGATTGGTTTTGAAATCTTATTAAGTATCACCGCTGTCATCTTATTATGGAAACTTGCCTATACCGTCCTCCCAAATTCGCACTCTCATCGATTTAAAATCCTACGTCTATCTGGAGGACTTATATGTGGTTCTATATTATTGATTTTCTATGGTACAGATCTCATTTCTGAAACTTTAGGTGCTACACCCGACTTCTTTAATCAGACACGTGGTTACGAATCAAAAGGAGCTATGGCTGAATTTATTATCAATACGAAATATATGTCTTTAAAAGAGCCAAAGAATTATGATTCAAATACTTTAGACATAAAAGTAGAAGAATATACCAAACCAGATACTTCTATTTTAAAAAAAGCATTAACCGAGCAAAATGTTCCACAAGATAAGATTGATCAATCTTTCTCTTGTAAAAAAGTAAAAGATCCTAATGTAATTGTGATTATGAATGAGAGTTATTCAGATTTATCTGTCATTGGTGATTTCGATACAAATCAGGATTATATGCCTTACGTGAATCAATTACGAAACGAACCAAATGTCATTGAAGGAAACGCTTATGTTTCTACAATCGGCACTGGTACATCCAATACAGAATATGAATTTTTAACAGGTAACTCAATGGCTTTCTTACCCTATGGATCCAATGCGTATCAGCTATATGTAGACCATCCAACTCCAACTCTAGTAAGTACATTAGAAGATCAAGGATATTCCTCTGCTGCATTCCATCCATATTATAGAGGAAACTGGAACCGTCCTGCTGTCTATGATAACTTTGGGTTCAATTCTTATACTGGTATGGAAGATATGCATTCCTTCCATCGCTTAAGAAGATATATTTCGGATGAAACAGATTTCTATACCATTCAAGAAATGTATGAAAATAGAGATCCTTCGGAACCATTCTTCTTATTTAATGTCACTATGCAGAACCATTCCTCTTATGATCAAGAAGATAAAGACTTCAACCAAGAGATTGTATTGGAAAATATGAAAGGAGAATATCCTGAAACAGAACAATACCTATCTTTAATTAAAAAGACAGATGAAGCTTTTATGGATCTAATTACCTATTTTAAGCAACAAGAAGATCCAACCATTATTCTGATGTATGGTGATCACCAGCCATTTATTGAAGATTTTTTCTATGAAGAAGTTATGGGAAGTCCGCTGAATCGTTTAAGTGATGAAGAAAATCAAAAACGTTATATCACACGTTTTGTCATGTGGGCGAACTATGATATACCAGAAGGATGGATTGATCATATATCGGTCAATTATCTCTCTACTCTTTTAGCACAGGTAGCAGGTTTCGAACAAACTCCATATATGAACTATCTGAGTACGTTATATCAAAAAGTACCAGTTATTACAGCTCTCGGCTGCCGTGATTGGAACAATACTTACTTTAAAGCGGATGAAAAAAATCCATATCAAGAAGATTTAGATCTTTATAACCAAGCATCTTATAATCTTTTACGTGAAGAAGAAAAACGTTCTAAAACACTATTCTATCTCCGTAAAAAAGAGAATCCATAACTAATAAAAGGCCTGACATCTTGCTAAGCAAGAGTCAAGCCTTCTTTTATTTAACGAACGATAGGAAATTTATATTATAGCAATCCACTCTCTTTTAATAGAATTTCAATATCGGTATCTTTAATCTTCTTTAATACTGTCTTCAAGACCATCTTCTCACTGAAACTCAATGGTAATTCCGATAATGGTTTCTTATCGACAGCATAGTAACAAGCTCTTAATAATTCACGCACATCATATTTACTTCCCCATACCTCTGGAACACCACGATCAACATTCAACAATGTATAAACCGCTTCCATCCCCGTACGAATCGAATATTCCGTCGTAAAGATTGTATCTCTTGGTGTCTCTGCGAACTGACCAATAAATGCAAAATTAATTGCCCCATCTGGTACTACATGAGGACGATCCGCATTACGACGTGGTTGGAAGAAAGATGTGATGTAAGGCATATAACATGTCGTTGTATTACATGCTTCTGTAGCTAATTTTGCAATTTCATTTGTTGATACGCCAATATGATATAACCATTCTTCGCAAATTTCGATACCTGTACATTCACGCATTGGTTTCTTAACATAATTACCATCTTTATTTGTTGTAAGACCATATAACCAAATTAGAACACTATTTTTATCCTGCGAATGGAATTGTGGCTGACGATTGATTGTCCAAGACAGATACCAATTATCTGTACTATCTTTGACTGTAACAATTCCGCCTGTTGTAACTTTACCTGCACGTGGATCACGTTTACAAATATGGATAATATGCTGGATAATTTCCTCATTGGAAGTTTCAACGGTTGCACTCATCCAATTTGTCTGCTCTGTGTTACTGCAGAACACATCTGGATTACCATATTCTCCATGCTCTGCCTGCGCTGCAATATTCTTCCAAAGATCCCATGACTCTCCTTTTCCATTGACAATTCCCGAAAGATCTGGGACTGTATTCTGTCCACCATAACAAGAAGTATCTGTACAGCAACCATTTGTAATAAAAACGAGATCATTTTCCACAAGATCAATCGACTGCTCTACACCATCCTTCTCGTAGATAATCTGCTTTGCAACTTTCTTTCCGTTTTCATTTTCTATAATGACATTTTTAACATCCATTCCGAACTCTATAGACACACCATGATTCTGTAAATACTTAACTAATGGGAGAATCATGCTTTCATACTGATTATACTTTGTGAAACGAAGAGCTGTAAAATCAGGAAGCCCATCGATATGATGAACATATCTGCATAGATATCTTTTCATTTCCAAAGCAGAAGACCATCTTTGAAATGCGAACATTGTTTGCCAATACAACCAGAAATTTGTAGACCAGAAACTTTCTGGAAGAATATCGCTAATCTTCTTGTCCTCTAAATCTTTTTCTGGAGTTAAGAATAATTTAGATAATGCCATTGCAGATTCTTTATCTAAGTTGAATTTTTTATCGGTATGTGCATCTTCTCCACAATGAACGGTTGCTCTACATAAAGAATAGTTCGGATCATGTTTATTTAACCAATAATATTCATCTAAAACTGAAGTATTAGGATTTTCAATCGATGGTACGTCACGGAACATATCCCACATGACTTCAAAGTGGTTATCCATCTCACGTCCACCTCTCATAAAGAATCCTTTTGATACATCACGGAACCCATCACAGCTTCCACCAGTAAGATTTAACTTTTCTAAAAGATGTATATGACTTCCTTTCATCTGACCATCTCTTACAAGATAGAACGCCGCACTTAATCCGGCTAAGCCTGTGCCAATGATATAGGCAGATTTTTGATCGACATCCTTTGGTTTTTCTGGACGTGCGAATGCTTCATAAGTACCTGCTGAATAATACATATTGAATACCTTCTTTCTGTGCTTTTACTATAACGAATCCAATAGGAAGAATCACTAAACACAAATATGCTATCTGATGTTTTTTTTATCAAATTAAGTCGAGTGATAAAATCAAAAAAATTCTTGCTGTCATAAATATAACAGCAAGAACTTTTATATCCCTCTTTTAATGATTCACTGAAAAACGTTCTAAAGCTTCCCCAAATGTCCCCTGAATTACTAATGCAAAGCGACTAACCAATTCTTCTGGATTCTCTCGCATATCACTACGTATCCAATCTAGCATCAGACCAACAAACATATAAGAATATACTCTAGCAATGAACTCTTTATCTTCTTCCCGTACACATATCCCTTTAGAACGTTCTTCTAGAACATTCATAAGAAGACCATCCGTCAATGATTTTAAATACCTTTCTGTCTGCTCCTGCGGTGTACAACGAAGAACATTCATAATGAACACTTTATTTTCTTTCACCGCATGAAATAATTGAATAAACCCTTCTTGCCATGTATCATAAGTCTTATTTTTTTGTAAAACTTTAGAAGCATCTTCAATACAAGACCATTCTACTAAATCATAAATATCTTTGAAATGATAATAAAATGTCATACGATTAATACCGCAATCTTCGGCGATATCACTAATTGTAATCTTATTCAATGGTTTTTGTAATAGTAAATTTTTCAAGGACTGTTCCAAAGCTCTTTTTGTAACCTGTGACATAAGATCACCTTTTATACATTACTTCTATTCATTGAAGCATCTAAATTCTTTTCTTTTAAGCGTTTATATGTCCATTGGCGTATCAGCGTATAGATTACAGCGAAAGCAGGTACCCCTGCGAACATTCCAACAATTCCAAACAAGGAACCACCAACAATAATTGCAAACATGACCCACAATGTAGGTAAACCAACCGCATCACCAAGGATATACGGTCCTAATATATTGCCGTCGAACTGCTGTAGAACAAGGATAAAAATCAAGAATTCCAAAGACTTTACCCAGTTAATCATAACCAGAATAACCGCACATGGGATTGCACCAATAAATGGTCCAAATACAGGAATCATATTGGTAATTCCTACAATAAATCCAATCATAACTGCATATGGAATACGCAAAATCAAACATCCTATATAACAAATGATACCAATAATCAAAGAGTCAATACCTTTACCAAATATAAAACGATAGAACATTTCCGCTGTCAAACGAAATACATACGAAATCCGTTCTGCATTTTTATTGGAGAAAACAGCATACAGTACTTTCTTTATCTGCATCTTAAATCTTTCGCTACCAGCCAAAATATACATTGTAATAATAATTCCAATAAAGAAATTGATAATTCCTGAAACAAAACTACCGATTGTAGTAACAATTGTAGTAATTCCACCAGAAGCGGATGCCAACCAAGTACTAAATTCTGTAACAACATCCTCAACCATCGAAGTAAATTTAGCAATCAAAGCAGTATCCCCATTAAAAATAAGTTCTAATGATTGCTGTGCATTATCCATATAAGATCCGATATTTCCTGCAAACGTCGAAACACTTGATACAAGCTGTGGAATTAATATAGCAAAGAATGCAACAATAACAAACAACATGACAATCATAGAAACAAGAACAGATACTTTACGTTTTGCTTTCTGTTTCCACTTCATATCTTTTAGTAACTTATGTTCAACCAAATCACGTAATGGCATCAATATAAAACTGAATATAATACCTAACAGAAATGGAGTGAGAACCTGTGCAACAGTAGCTATTCCTTCCCCAATTAATTTGAGGTTTGTTAATAATACAAAAAATAGAACAATAATCATTCCTGATATTGAAAAAGCTTTTATGGACTCTTTTGTTTCCGGTTCTAAATGAAAATTCATAAGCCCTCCTTTTTCTAAAATTATAGCATACATAAACAAAGGCAATTTTACAGAATCAAGGATATGTATACGTTCTAAGTAATCTTAATAATATAACACCCCAAAAGAAGTTTCAGAATCTTTCTAGAGGATTAAAAAGAACAAAAGCAGATGTATCGAACACATCTGCTTCAAGAAAAATATAACACATCATTCAATGTCAATTTTCCGCTCTTTCAATCTCCTATTTGTAACCTCTCGTAGTAAAGTGAAAATAACTGCAAATGCTGGCACACCCGCAAACATACCAACGACTCCAAATAAGGAACCGCCGACAATAATCGCAAACATTACCCACAATCCTGGAAGACCAACTGCATCTCCTAAAATATGTGGTGCAATAATATTACCATCTATCTGCTGTAAAACAAGAATAAAGATAGCAAACTCAGCTGCTTTGAACCAATTCACTAACACTAAGATAATAATGCATGGTACAGCTCCAATAAACGGTCCAAATACAGGAATCATATTTGTAAGACCGACAATAAATCCAATCATAACAGTGTATGGAATCTTTAAAAGAGAGCAACCGATATAACAGATAATACCTATTAAAATGGAATCCATGCCTTGTCCATAAATAAAACGATAGAACATCTCTGCTGTTAACTGACTGATTTTAACGATATAATCCGAATACTTCTTTGGAACAAAAGCATATAAGAATTTCTTTACTTGTCTCTTAAACTTTTCACTACTTGTCAAAATATAGATTGTAATAATCATTCCTATAAAAAAATTCATAATTCCAGAAACAAAACTACCAATTGTCGATACAACTGCATTCAATACATCTGGTAAAGATCCAATCCATGTACTAAAAGAAGTAACAATTTTTTCTATCGATGATGATAAGTCTTCTACGAATGCTGCATCCCCATGAAATAAAGTCTGTAAGGAATTTTGTGCATTCTGTAGATACCCATCAATATTCGATGCAAAAGAAGTTACACTTGAAACAAGTTGTGGAATCAAAATCGAGAAGAATATAACAATTACCATAACCATGATTGCCATCGCAAAAGTAACAGATAATCTTCGTTTTAATGCTGGTTTTATATTCACATTTTTTAATACTTTATTCTCAAATATATTACGTAAAGGCATTAATATAAAACTGAATGCCATACCTAATAGAAACGGAGTCAATACCCCAATAACAGATGTAACACCTTTTTCAATTGCTTTTAAATTCGTAATTAGAACAAAAAAAGTAACAATCAATATACCAGAAATACTAAATGCTTTTATTAACTCTTTCGTTTCAGTTTTTAGCTTAAAATCCATATATTTTCTCCTAATGTAAGGATTATATCATAGGAAAGATTGCTTATTTTACATTCTATTGTTTCTGTATAGAAACAGTCATTGACGGATTACAAACTCAATGGTTTAATGTAAACGTCTTTAATCAAGAATGAAGGCAGAGAGCCAGCTCGGTGACCTTCATACCAACCTGTGTATGAAAAAGATATATAAGGTGGTACAGCTGGCAGCGATTAAGAAAGAGTCAATTTACTCTTTCTAAAGTTCGTTGAAAAAGACAACAGACGAAAGGAAGGGTTTTTTTATGTCTAAAGTATTTTTTACATCAGAATCCGTCACAAGCGGACATCCTGACAAAGTCTGCGATTTAATCGCTGACTCTATCCTCGATGAAGCAATTCGTCAGGATCCTGAATCTCATATGGCTGTTGAGGCAACAATTAAAGATGATCTGATTCTTGTTTATGGTGAAGCTGGAACAAAAGCTGATATCGACTATGAAAAGATTGCTTTAAATGTTATGAAAGAAATCGGCTATGATGAAGAATATCATGTTCTTGTTAAAGTAAACAAGCAGTCTTCGGAAATCAATGGCGCTGTTGCTCACGATGAAATTTCTGCAGGTGACCAGGGAATCATGTTCGGCTATGCCGATGATGAAACCGAAGAACTTATGCCATATGCAATTATGACAGCTCATAAACTTGCCAAGAAACTGGAAGAAGTAAGACGACTGACTCCTTGCTTAAGACCAGATGGCAAAACCCAAGTTACAGCAGAATATAATGATGGTAAATTGACACGTGTCGATACAATTGTTGTTTCCACACAGCATACAGCAGATGTTTCACAGGAAGAAATCAAGAAGATTATCATGGAACAAGTCATCACTCCTGTTATTGATTCTTCCCTCGTTGATGAAAACACAAAGTATCTGATTAATCCATCTGGATCTTTCGTATTAGGCGGATCTTGGGGTGACTCTGGAACAACAGGTCGTAAGATTGTTGTTGACTCTTATGGTGGATATGCGCCAATTGGAGGCGGATGTTTCTCTTCTAAAGACCCAACAAAGGTAGACCGTTCTGCAGCTTATTATGCTCGTTATGTTTGCCGTAACATTGTTGCAAATGGCCTTGCTCATAAGTGCCAATTAGAGCTCTCTTATGCCATCGGTGTTCAGCAGCCAACATCTGTCTATGTTCAGTCTTTCGGAACTTCAAAATATTCAGATGATGAATTACAGGCTATCGTTCTGAAGAACTTTAACTTCTCCGTTGCAAACATCATCGATGAATTAGATCTCAGAAAACCAATCTACAGAAATACGGTTAACTATGGTCATTTCGGAAAGAAAGACTTACCTTGGGAAGAGTTCAAGAAGATTGAACTTTAATCAACATATAAAAAGCCATCTTAAGATGGCTTTTTATTATTCTGAAATAACATCATTTAAAAATTGTGAACTGAGAGAATACAACTGCTAATGTATTCGCAACGGTAGACATCATCTTAATAAAGATATCTAATGCAACACCAACAACATCTTTTCTTGTATCACCAACAGTATCACCTGTGACCGCTGCCTTATGTGCAGAAGAGCCTTTGCCATGGCCTGGAAGTCTACCTTCTTCAATATACTTCTTACCATTGTCAAATGCACCACCAGAGTTACCCATAAAGATTGCACGTGGAATCGCAACAATCGTAGCACCGATCAATAAGCCACCAACAAAGCTTACACCAAATAAGAAACCACCAATAATAGGAATGACGATAGCTAATACAGATGGGAATAACATCTTTTTAAGTGCTTGGTTCGCTGCCATTTCAATCATCTTATTATATTCTGGCTTTACCTTGCCTTCCAAAACACCTGGAACAGACATCTGTCTATCCCCTTCATCTGCCATAATCTTTGCAGATTCAATAGTATTATCTGTTAAAAGAGCACTGAAATATTCAACTAATGCCCCACCGATAATACCACCAGCAATGACAACATAGTTTGCAAAGTTCAGAACAGGTTCTGCACCTGAAGAAGTGTAATTCGACACATAGGCAACTATCAGAGAAACAGTTGCAAACGCTGCTGAACCAATAGCGAATCCTTTACCAATTGCTGCTGTAGTATTACCTACTGCATCTAATTTATCTGTAATAGCACGAACATTTTCTGGAAGATGACAGCTTTCTGCAAATCCACCTGCATTATCCGCAATTGGTCCAAAAGCATCAATGGAAACCGTAGCACCTACGAAGGATAACATTCCTAACGCAGAGATAGCAATACCATATGTACCACAAAGCTTACCAGAGATAAATAAAGATACACCGATCAAAAGTATTGGTAATAAGCACGAACGAGAACCGATGGCATCACCTTTTGTAATAACGAATGCATCACCTTCTGTAGACATTTCAGCTAATGTCTTTGTCGGTTTATATTCGGTAGAAGTGTAATATTCAGTAATACTTCCGATTGCAATACCAGAAGCGATTCCTAATAAACTAGATACCCATGGAGATATCCACCCCAAACGGAATTCCTCATATAAACGTACATCGTGGAATACTACATAACTTCCAACAAGACCTAAAATGACGGTAATTCCGGCAGATACCCATGTTGCTAAGTTCAGTTCTTTCGAAGGATCGTCCGACATCTTACGTATCTGACATAATCCTAGACCAATCAAACAACTTAATAATCCAGAAATGGCTAATACAAGGGGATACGTAATCGTAGCAGATAAAGTAGGTGCAAATGATGCATCTGTATACATACCCGAAACTGTAACTGCAAGCATCAATGAAGAAGCAATCGTTGCTACATAAGATTCTAGTAAGTCAGAACAATTACCTGCTGTATCATTAACATTATCCCCAATAAAATCTGCAATAGTATTAGGAACACGAGAATCATCTTCAGGAAGATCATGTCGGATTTTACCTAAAATATCAGATGAAATATCTGCTGCTTTTGTATAATTACCACCAGCAACACGATTAAACATCGCAACAATAGAACAACCAAGAGAATAGGTCGTCACACGCATTATAGAAGCATTACATGGTAAATTAGCAAGTAGACCATGTCCTGCTGCATCTGGAGATACCCCATCAAAAATCAACAGAACAACAAGCATTCCTAATGTACCAAAAGTCTGAACAGCAAGACCTGAAACAGAACCACCACATAACGCAACTTTTACAGTTTCCCCAATATTTAATGTTTCTTTTGCGCGATTAGCCGTTCTTACATTTGCATATGTCGCACTCTTCATGCCTAATATACAAACAATAGAACTCATTGCTGCTCCAATTAAAAATGTAATACCTGATGTTGTCTCAATAAATAGTGTAAATACAATAGCTAAAATAATAACAACAATAAGAATGACACGAAATTCCGTTTTTAGGAATGTATTCGCGCCAGAGCGAATAATGGCAGCCATTTCTACCATGTCCTCGTTTCCTTCCGGTAACTTTTTAATTTTCTGATACTGTGAAAGGATAAAAACAATAGCAAGGACGCAGACGAGTAGGCCTAATAAATAATAAGTCATAGAATCCATCCCTTTCCAATCATAGAAATTACAGTTTCTTATAAAGCATCAATGATCATTTACAGCCTGAAGCTGTTTTCCAACGTTACCTATATTGTGTAATACTTATCAAAAATTTTCAATTGAAGTTAAAGAAAAAAACATAGTAAATTAAAATGGTCTCCATTTCTTTGTGAAAGCGTTTTCATTTTTGGGTGTTTGTTCTAAAAGATTAAAAAAACCCGATTTCATACAAAATCAGGTTTCCTATTTTTATTATGCAATTTCTTCTGCTAAAGCCTTTGCGCATCTTGGGCACAGACCATTTTCATCTGCTTCTTCTGTATAGTTCCAGCAACGTGGGCACTTTGTACCAATCGCATGAACAATTTTAACAGAACGTTCTGCGGCCTTTTCGATATTTGTCTTAGAAACAATTAACCACTGTGCAACTTCTCCCTTTAAGCCTTTTTCAAGAAGTTCTGCCTCTTCATCTGTAACAGCAAGTTCAACTTCAGCTTCCTGTGCTGTACCGATTGTCTTCTCATTACGAGCTTCTTCTAATGACTTCAGAACATCACTACGGATTTCTAACAGATGGTCGAACATCCCCTTAATTTCTTCCGCATTTTCATACTTCTGAACTTCTGGGAAATGCGCATAATGAACCGATTCAAATGCATCATCTGTGAAGTGCTGCCATACTTCTTCCATTGTATAAACAAGGAATGGAGCCCATAACTTAACAAGAACATCAGTACACTGCCAGTAAACAGACTGAACCTGTCTTCTTCTATAATCATTCTTTTTAGAACAATAAAGAATATCCTTTGTAAAATCGCAATAATAAGAAGAAAGAATATTTGTCATAAAGTTAACAAGTGTCTTGTTGACATCGATATAGTCATATTCCATTGCTGAGGAAACAACTTTTTCAATTACATCATTTAACTTGATTAAAACATATTGATCTGCAGGTTCTAGATTCTCATATGAGACCATATCCTTCTTTGGATCAAAATCGTTCGCATTCAAGTTTCCTAGTAAGAAACGGAATGTATTTCTTACTTTACGGTACTGATCAGATACCTGTTTGATATTCGATGGACCTAGTTTTAAGTCTTCCTTAAAGTCGGAAGTCATTGCCCACAAACGGAATACATCTGCACCATTCTTGTTGATAATATCCATTGGATTAACAACATTCCCAACAGACTTTGACATCTTTTCTCCCTTGGAGTCTACAACATAACCATGAGACAGAACTTCACGATATGGTGCAGTTCCATTAACAGCTGTAGAAACAATCAGTGAAGAGTTGAACCATCCTCTGTACTGGTCAGAACCTTCGAAGTATAAATCACATGGATAGCTATAACCTCTAGCAATTAATTCATTCCAAGAAGAGCCTGAATCGAACCATACGTCCATGATATCCTTTTCCTTTGTATAGACATCATTTGGAGATTTTGGATTTGTATATCCTTCTGGTAAGAAATCCGATGCTTCTTTTTCAAACCATACATTTGAACCATATTCTTCAAACAAATCTGCAATGTGGTTAAAGACTTCCATATCCATAACTGGAGAACCATCTTCACAATACAGAATTGGAATTGGTACACCCCAGAGTCTCTGTCTAGAGATACACCAGTCACCTCGATCCGCAATCATATTGTGCATTCTCTTCTGACCAAAATCATTATGCCACTTAATCTTGTTATCAATCTCATCCAGAAGCTGTGGCTTAATGCTGTCGATGGAACAGAACCACTGCTTAACTGCACGGAAAATAACTTTCTTCTTTAAACGATCATCATGTGGATAACTATGAGTAATATTCTCAACACATAATAGGCATCCCTTTTCGCTCATATCATGGATAATTGCCTTTGAGCAATCTTCAAAGAACATTCCACAATATTTACCTGCTTCTTCGTTCATATTGCCCTGATAATCCACTGTATTGATTGGCGCAATACCATACTTCGCACAAACATTAAAGTCATCTAAACCATGGCCACCTGCTGTATGAACAACACCAGTACCATCTTCATCTGTAACATGTGTACCAAGAATAGCTGGACACTCCTTATCATGAACAACATGATGATATGTAATACCTTCTAATTCACGACCTTTGAATGTACGCAAAATGCCCTGATTTTCTAATCCGAACTTTTCAAGGAGCTTATCCACAAACTTAGCTAAGAAAATAAGCTTACCCTTTTCTGTCTGTACTTCCGCATAATCATAGCCTTCGTTCAAACATACAGCTTCGTTCGCCGGAATTGTCCAAGGAGTTGTTGTCCAAATTACAAAATAATCATCCGAATCAAGGATACCTTTACCATCTGCAATCTGGAATGCTAAGTAAATTGTAGCATCTTTAACATCACGATATACAATTTCGGAGTCTGCTACCGCTGTCTCATTGAATGGAGACCAATAAACTGGCTTTAATCCCTGGAAAATCATTCCATTTGAAGCCATTTCACCGAAAGTACGTACCTGACGTGCTTCAAATTCCTTCTGTAATGTAATATAAGGATGATCAAAATCAGCAACCTGACCTAATCTCTTTTCTGTTTCCATTTGCTGAGCAATTTGTGTATGAACAAATTCATCACACTTCTTACGGAATTCAGCTGTACTTAGTTTCTTACGATCAACTCCCAATTTCTGTATTGCATTTTCCGTTGGAAGACCATGTGTATCCCAACCCGGAAAAAATGGTGTATAGTAACCAGCCATCGCATGAGAACGAACAATAAAATCTTTAATAGTACGATTCATTGCTGTACCAGCATGAAGATTACCATTCGCATAAGGAGGACCATCATGTAAAATGAATGCCTTCTCGCCTTCGTGATGCTTTAAGATGTTCTGATAGTAATTGTTGTCCTGCCACTGTTTAAGAATCTTAGGCTCTTTTGTAGGTAAATTACCTCTCATCTCAAAGTCAGTATCAGGCATATGCAGTGTTTGCTTATAGTCCATGTCTGTCTCCTCCATTCAAATAAAAAAGCGTCCTATCTAAGGACGCTTGCACGTGGTACCACCTTAGTTTATATCCGTAAATACAAATATACACTCTCTTCCTTTAACGCAGGAATTACGTTCTACTCATGAGGTGATGTCTCTTGTATCTCAGTGCTTATTTCCACCATCCATAAGCTCTCTATAACGCTAATACAATTGCGCGTCCTCAATCAGTGTAGATTTTTTTCTGCTTCATTCAGCCAATCAAGATTTGGCATTTGGGGAATACGGAATTCATCCAGTTGTTTTAAAAGCGTATTAAGCTCATCTTTCATTCCAGACTTAACATTACCTGCTTGAGCATAAAGCTTAGAAAGATCGACTAAAATCATACGCGAAGTTCCCAATGCTGTTTTGATAATATCATCCGCATTTTTCTGCGCTGTATCAATAATCTCATTTGCTTCACGAAGAGACAAACGAGCAATATTTTCAGCAGCCTCTTTTCTAGAAGCATCTTCATTCAGAAGTTGTTGATAACGGTTTTTCAAAGTTTCTAATTGACGTGTTGTCTCTACCAACTGTTGTTGATAAAGCTCCAACTTTTTTTGAAGCTGATCTACCTGTGCAGCGTAACGATCGACTGCATCGTCAACGGCAAATCGGTCATAGCCGTTCCTCATGACTCTGAATGTCGGTCTCTGCGCTGTCATTTCTCTCACTCCTTAGATGCTCTGTTCGAATTCGACGGCAATCCTGCCATTTCGTGTTCTCCGAATTTCGCCAATATAACGAAAACGTCCAATTCCACGAATCGAAATCGTAACGTTATTATCGCACAGTTTATCTGGTGTATCAAGCGTGACATGATTTGCCTGAACTAGCCCTTCTCGTATCCACTCTTTCGCTTCGGAACGAGAAATATGCGCTAATCCAGCTACTGCAGCATCCATTCTCTCAGAAGCAATCACAACTTGGATTGTCTTCGTTTGAAAATGCTGAACAGGATGAAAAGGAATTCTTTCAAATGACACACTTAATTGATTAATCCGTATTAAATTCGCCACCAGAAAATCTTCCATAGATTCTGATGTATATAAATAAATCGAATTATCTTCAATCCAAAAATCACCAAACGTACTACGATCAATTTGTAGATGCATCAAAGCACCTAAAATATCCCTATGCCCAATCTTTCGAAATCTCTGATCAATTTTTGCTTTTAAGCATAGAATATCAGAAAAGTCATCTTCCGCTTCTGAGCGAAAAATGACTTTCTTTTTACGGGCGCCTGGATAACCACCATCGTAACAGACAAAATCGGATTCTGGAAATTCTTTTTGTACTATTGCCTGTTCTTCTTCATTTAAAAAGGCGGAACAAAGTGTCTTATGCCAGGTTTCACTTTTATTTTGTAAATCGTGTAAATGAGCAATCAGAGAACTATAAATATCCTGATCAGTCATCTTCGGATTCCATTGATATTCCACCAGATACATTGATATTCTTTGGCGTACAAAGAATTACATTATGACCGATTTTCTGAATCGAGCCATCCAATGCGAAAACAACACCAGTTAAGAAATCAATGGTTCTTTGTGCATAGTCTCTTTGTAACTTATGTAAGTTAACTACACATGCTCTTGTATTTTTCAGATGACGTGCAATTTCCTCGGACTCCTCAAATGATCTTGGTTCAAAAAGAACCATCTGGGTGTCGGTAGGTACAGAATTAACTTTAGTAGTCTGTGTCTCATAAGAAGAAACAGGGCGTGTTTCCTTCGGATTATATCTTACTTCTGTTTCTTCATCTTCATATTCATCATCATCTTCATCCATTGGCGCAATAAAATTTTTTAATTTGTCAAATGCCATGTGACACCTCCAATAACAGTGTAATTATAGCACGGAGAAACCGTAATTCCACGTATTAAAGTAGTTTTAAGATTATCCACACTTTTTCTACGCAAGAATACTATCCTCCCGCTTTTTATTTTCGAATAAAAAACTGGACATTGTCCCATGAGAAACAAAATCCAGTTTCGGGAGTTTAGGAGTTGTAAAAAATATCGAATTTAAGATCGTGGCTTATTTACC
>CAUWDF010000022.1:0-21393 GCA_963557245.1 uncultured Bulleidia sp. | reverse complement strand
AACGAAATTATAAACTCACATTAGATGTTGCACTTAATTTGACAAATTACTTATAGAAAAAAAGAAACGGGATAGCAGTACTATAATCAATTTTTTAGATATTTCTGTTTGTTATAGATTAAAGGAGGATTTTTTACAGTTCTCTTTTTTTAGTTATGGAATGTTATTTTCTTTATGCTTTAATGTGAGTGATGTTATGTATTTGATAAATCATATGTAATAATTTATATCTAGTTTGTACTCTATGAAACCGGTAGAGCGAGAAGGTATACAAGCAGCTGGGGGATATGAAAGAGTGTTTCTTTCATGACTTTATGTAAGATTTAGGAAAACTTCTATTCTCTGTATATTTGTCAGCTGAACAATGTATTGAGGATTTCTCTTCTATGGATTCTATATTCCAAAGAAAGTTAAGAAATAGGAAATTTTGCTTTCGCTTTTGATGAATTCCGATTCTTTGTTCTTCCGTTCATTTCATAATAAAATGAACCCTCAAGTTGAATTTTAATTTTGTCTAACTTTCGGGTTCATTTTAATGTTATAGGGTTCTTTTTAATCTTTTGGTGTATTTCCTAATTGGGCTGCTGTTGTTAAAGAAGAAGGATCATCGAGAGGAGAGAGGAGAACTTTACCAGTACCACGATATACATTAACAAGACCTTCTCCACTTGCTGCGGAACCAATCAGTGTGCGACTAGAACGTTCGGTTGTGAAAGAAAGAGAACCGGACCAACATACTGCAAAGTTACCATCAATTTTTAGGACATCATCCTGTAATTCAATCTCAATTAATTCTTCTCTTGGAACGTTGGATTCTAGAGCACATATTCCATTTCCTTCTAATTTGAGATTAAAGAGCCCCATATTTCCAAGAACAGCAGAAGAAATATTACTACGCGCTTGTAGATTCTGTTTGATATTTGATTCGCAAGCCAGAAAGAGACCGTCGTCTAATACAAGTCCACCATTCCAATCTTCTACACTTTCTAGCAGGATATATTTATATGTAGGTTCTAACATCAAGTAGCCGTTTCCCACATATTCTGGCTTAATTGCAGATTCACCTGTAGCTGCACCTTTAAATATTTTTCCGATAAAGTCACCAGCTCCTTTTAGACCTGTTGTAGCAGAAACATTTCCAGCTGTCCATTGCATGGCACCGGCTTGGATGATAGCTCCTTTGGTGCCATCCAGTATTGCAAAAATTTGCTTTTTGCGAACTCCCATCTTAGCCATGAAATATTCTTCTTGAGCAGTGTAAGGAGAGACGGCGAGATCTCGAACATGTTCAACAACAGAAAAAATACCTTTTTGTTCGCGGATGATATGATCATCATCGTTGAATAGACCATTAATTTTAATCATAAAAATACCTTTCTAAAATTTTTTTTAGTATACCATTCTATATTCATATACAACAGTTTTCTTAAGAAATCTTAAAATAAATAGTTGGTTATGGGAAAAGTAATTAGAATTGACTAACCAAATAGTTATGTAAGAAAATAAAATATGCGTGAGGGAGTAGTCGGCTCCTAGAGTAGCAGGTCAACATACTGGGATATCCCTGGTCTGCTTATAAATGACGAGACTCATGCATGGCTTTTGTCATGCATGGAAGGAAAGATATTATCCGGGCATGACTGCCCGGTTTTTTTGTTGTTAGGGAGGTTTTTATGGATTGGAATTTATTGTTTTTTGTGAACAGTTTTATGCTCGGTATTGGGCTTGCGATGGATGCTTTTTCGGTATCTTTAGCAGATGGTCTGAATGAACCAGAAATGAGTCAGGGAAGAAGTTTATATATCGCTAGTATATTTGCTTTGTTTCAGTTTTTGATGCCAATGATCGGTTGGATATGCGTGCATACAGTAATACAGTATTTTCAGTCATTTGAAAAGTGTATTCCATGGATTGCTTTGATTTTATTATGTATGATTGGTGGAAATATGCTTTTTGAAGGAGTCAAAAATAAGGAGTCAAAAGAGAAAATTACACGAAAGAAAGTATCGTGTGGTATGTTGATGATGCAAGGAATTGCAACATCGATTGATGCTTTATCGGTAGGATTTACGATTGCAGAATATGGTGCATTACAGGCTCTCGTATGTGGAGTAATAATTGGTATTACAACATATTTTATTTGTCTTTTTGGTCTGCACTTAGGTAAGAAGTTTGGTATAAAGTTAGCGGACAAAGCAGGTGTTTTTGGTGGTGTAATTCTCATCTTGATTGGGTTAGAAATTTTTGTGACAGGAATTTTTTGATAATTGTACCGTGTTGGAGTGAAAGAAAAAGTCCTTCGTGATATATAACGTAAGGACTTTTTAAGTGTATATGTTATGAGAAATTTGAAAAAATTGTAAGATTAGAAATAATATTTTTCAATGACCATATACTTCGTTAATCTTATTGACAAGTTGGATTGCTTTAGGAGCAAGAATGGAAGAAAGTGTACCATTGTTCATACTAATACAGAAGGAAGCATCATCTGTAAAACCAGTAATGTATGTATGGATTCTATCATTTGCACATTCTGCGGTTCCTGTTTTTGCATAGACCATACCATAATTCTCACTGATACCATATCCAACAGCTGTACTATGCAAGATTGCTTTGAGTTTTTGATTCACTTCTTCACTCATTGTATTGGAAATTGGATATGTAAAATGATGATATAGAGGTATTTTACCCGATTGAATTGAATCCACAATATATGGTTGCATCATTTTTCCGTTGTTTGCAATGGCTTGTGAAATCATTGTGATCTGTAGAGGGGTGATTTGTGTTTTCCCTTGTCCAAAGGAAGTTTGTGCAATCGTATCCGGATCGTTTTCATCGATATCAATCGATGAATGAATTGTACATAAAAAAGGAATTTTTATCGATTGACCAAGTTTGAATTTTTTAGCAGTTTCTAATAGTTGTTCTGCCCCGACACGAAGGCCAAGATTAGCAAAATAGCAATTGACAGATTTATTCATTGCCGTTTCTAATCCGATTTGCCCATATGCAATATGGTTATAGTTTGTAATTTCAAAATCACTATCCCCAGCATAATAAGATCCTGTGTCGTTAAAATCGAACCAAGAATCATCTAAATTTTCTTTTTCTTGTTTGGTAAGGGCAGCAGCAGCTGTGACTATTTTGAAGGTACTTCCAGGTGGATCTGTTTCGAATGTTCCACGACGATATTGAGAACCTTCTTCTGTACTTAACAATAAAGAATTCATATCATTGACATCATATTGGATTGTACTTTGTGAAGCGAGTGCACGGATTGCACCTGTTTTATTATCTATGACAGTAATACTGCCTTCTTGTTGGTCGAGTAGATTCCAGCAGAAGTCTTGCAGTTCATTATCTGTTGTAAGATAGGTTGTTGCGCCTTTGTTATTTTTATCAAGATGGAACAGAGAGTAATCTTTGAGATTACCACGTAGTCCATATGTATTTTCTTTGTTTCCACTAACAGAGTAATATCCTAATAAATAAGCGTAAGAATAGTTTTCAGGATAGGCTGCAGTTGCTCTAGAGCCGGGGGAAGCATTTCCCATGATTAAATTACCGTTACGGTCAATAATATCACCTTCAATAACATTATCTTTTATGGTGTTATAGGTGACAGCGTTACGTGTTGCTTTGTCTTCTTGGCGTATATAAGGAAATAATCCGAACTTTGTTCCAAATATAGCGCAGAAGCCTAAGCATATAACAGCAGAACCAATTTCAGTAATGCGTATTCTTTTACGAGAAAGAAGTTTTGACTTGCTCTTTTTCGGTTTATTCTTGTTCTGCGTCATAGTATTCCTCCTCAACTACTTTTTCGCCGTTGTATTCGGATAAGTGCATTAAAATACCAGCGAAAGAGAATATGATAGCCATATACGTTCCACCTCTTGAAAGGAATGGAATCGGAAGTCCAGTAAACGGAATGATATTACAAGATCCTAATATCACAATCATTGCCTGTAAAAAGATTAAGAAAGTTGCACCATATACAACAATGGCATCTTGTAAGTTACTTTTAACAAGTTTATGAGAGAGTTCACATCCATGCTGCATAATACGGAAAATATGATAGATTGTAAAAATACCGAATATCCAACCGAAGGAATTTACTAGAGCGACAAAAGCCATATCGGATTCCGCGACTGGAATAGCAGTGAAATTAACAGTATTACCAAATAGACCAGCCATTCGTAGAGCTTTGCGGCCTTGTAGGAGCTGATAACCTGCTCCATATGGATCGGCATAAATATTAGCAGTAACGGAGAATCTTTGATGTACTTTGTTTAAAATAGGCCATAAAGCAGCTTGTAAGCCATTCATAGTTCCTGCATCATGAGCTGGCAATATCAGTCGATATAATAAGAAAGCAATTGCTACTGCTCCAAAGATGGAAAAGAAAATGATTAAAAGGTATGTTCTCTTAACTTTCCCTTTTCGCATAAAAATATATAAAATCGATAAATGTAAGAATAAAAGAATAAAGAAAGAACCTAACTCTTTAATACAGACAGAACCAACAAGATTTACAAAGAAGAAGATGCTGGAGATTATTAAAATTTGCGTATCGGAACGGGAAATTTCTGAAGAAAATAAAGCCGCATAAAACATAATCGCAATTAGTTTTGTGAAGTCTGTCAACTGAATTGTCATAGGCCCTATTTTTAGCCAAGCGGATGTACCATATCCATTTGGATCATATCCTTTGAATATAAGCACAAGATAGATGGCTGCGGAAAGGCCAATCAATAGATAACATGTTAGACTTTGATTTAGTATTTTTCGAAATAATTTATACATTGCAATCGCAAGAATTGCTATACCTATTCCAATAATCAATTTTACAAGACTAAATGTACTAGAAGGATGATATTGTTCATCAATTACTATTTGTAATGCTGTCCCAATAGATGCGAGAATTGCAAAACTCGAGAATATTTTCATGTCTCCATCGCGATTATAAAGATATGTTCCAATGAAGGAAGTACCAAGGAGAAGGGGAATGAGTGCGTATAAAAAATGTATACCAATATCCCATCCTTTCATAAAAAGAATACCGGTGAGTAATAATTCTAAGAGAATAGGGAAGAAGATATATTTCGATCCATTGTCGGATGGAACATCTTCCTCATATTCTTGATCATTTTCAATTTTCATAAAAACCCTTTCATGAATCTTTGAGGATTCGTTACAATCTTAACGCATACATGTTACTTTTTCCATGTATCCTAAGTAGCCAGTCTGAAAATCCATTCACAAATATGTTAAAATATCAGATAATAGAATTAGTGTTTTTTAGATAAGGAGAACATATGAAATCTTTTTTTGGACATAATAAAGAAGATAAAGAAGTTGATCTTTATACATTAGAGAATAATCACTTTATTATGAAAGTGACAAACTATGGTGCTACTTTGGTTTCTTTGATTCATAAAGATACAGGTATCGATACAGTAGAAGGTTTTGATAGTTGTGAAGCATATTGTGATCAGGATACTTATATAGGAGCTTCGATTGGTCGTACAGCGAATCGTATTGAAAAAGGTATCTTTACTTTAAATGAAAATGAATACCATGTGCCTGTTAATAATAATGGTAATTGCAATCATGGTGGTATCGACGGTTTTGATAAGAAGTTGTGGGATGCAGAAGAAAAAGAGAATGAAGTGAGATTTACGTATACTTCTATAGATGGCGAAGAAGGGTATCCTGGGACATTACATGTTATGGTTATCTATCGCTTATTAGATGATGGTATTTCCATTCTCTCTTCGGGTAATGCTGAAGAAGATACATTATTTGCTTATACAAACCATTCTTATTTTAATTTGGATGGTAGTGAAGATGCGATGTGTCATGAAGTGAAGATCATGGCAGATCATTATGGACTTTCGGATGCAAATGGTCTAACCGTTGATTGTTTTGAACCTGTTACTGGAACACCATTTGATTTTCGTTCTTTTAAACCTTTGAAGAAAGATATTGCAAAAGAGAATGAACAGCTAAAGTTTGGAAATGGATATGATCATTTTTATCCTGTTTCGGGAAATGGAATGCGCGATATGGCAATTTGTCGAGGCGAGAAGTTAGAAATGAAGATGGCTTCTGATTTTCCAGGATTCCATTTGTATACCGCAAACTGGTTAAGTGGTAAAAAAGGAAAGTATGATCATTGCTATGGAGCACGTAGTGCTGTCTGCTTTGAAGCAGAATATTGTCCAAATGCAGTGAATTATGACGATGTTGCGGATAAACCTATCGTTCGTAAGGGGGAGACTCTTACCCATGAAATTCGTTATACATTTCATAGAATATAAATTCAGGAGGTGTAAATATGGAAAGATGGACTCGAGAAGAGTTAGAACAAGTTCTTAGTTCTAAAGATGAACAGAGACTTTCTCGTTTACATGATGCAATTCAGCAATCGGGATGGAGAACAAAGTATCATGTACAGAGTGTTACAGGATTATTGAGTAATCCATGTGGATTCTCTTATTTTAATGGACAGTGGCATCTGTTCTATGAGTGGTTCCCATATGGTAGTGTTCATGGAATGAAGCATTGGTATCATGTTACGTCGTCAGATTTAGTTCATTGGCGTAACCAAGGTGTTTCATTAAAACCAGATAGAAGTTTTGATAACTTTGGATGTGAAGGAGGAACCGCATTTCCAAAAGATGATTTCCTCTATATGACATATACAGGTAATTCTCATGATGATTATGGAAAGAAGATTCCTTATCAAGGGTTAGCTGCTATGGATTCTAATTATCGTATCAGTAAGCTATCTAGACCTATCTTAGAACCGCAGCTAGGTTATACATATAATCAAGAAGACCCACATATCTTACAGGAAAAAGGTATGTATTATATTCTTCTTGGTGCACAGAACGAACAAGAAGAAGGAAAGATTCTTTTATATCGTTCTAGCCAGATTGCGACAGGATGGGAATTTCTTGGTGAATTAAAAGTAAAAGGATATGGTTCTTTTGGATATATGTGTCAAGGACCTCATCTTCAGAAAATTGGAGATCAGTGGGTATTGATTTTCTCTCCTCTGGGTTTACATAAGAAGGGGGATACAACAAGTAATGCTTTCCAGTCTGTTTATATGATTGGGGATATGGATTTTGAAACATTAGAGTTCCGTCCAAATGGTCCATATCGTGAATTGGATAGAGGTTTTGACTTCTTTGCACCACAATGTGCTGCCCAGAGTTCAAATCAAGATGGTGCCATTCTTGAGGCTTGGATGGGTTGCAATGGATATACTTATGCTCCTACCGATCAACAAGGATGGTCTGGTCTTTTGACTTTACCACGAGAACTTACTATTCAGAATGGTAAGTTGATGCAGAAGCCTGTTATTGCTTTACAGCAGCTAAAGAAAGATATTGTTTTTGAAGCGGTGAATGGAAATATTCGTAATAATCACATTTTTGGAAGAACACCAAAATCGTGTGTGATTGAAGTGGATAATCCTGCAGATAATAATATGTGTCTGAATTTATTTACATATAATCGTGGCAGAGGTTTTGAAATTTGCTATTCAGCAAAAGATAAGAAGTTATCTCTTGATCGTTCGGAGATGCAAAATGTAATTAATCCGGAATATGGAACAAGTCGTATGATCAATATGACAAATCCAGTTCGGAAATTACAAATTTTTGTGGATTATAGTAGTGTAGAAGTTTTTGTGAATGATGGTGAATTTGTATTATCCTCAAGAGTATTCCCAAATCCTTCGGAACATATGATACGTATGTCAGGTAGAGATATTAATTTACGTATCTATACTGCAGATAGTGCCATTCAGGATGATTTTGTTCTATTTCCTGTGAATAAAGAAGAAATAAAATAATAATAAAGATATACTCTATATATAGGTTTCTATATATGGTAGGCGGCTTACTTTTGCGTAGTGCGAAGGTAAGCCTTTTTTATACTTCGCTTCAACAACAAAAAAGACGATTCTTAAGAATCGTCCTCGTTCTTTATTAAATAATTCGTGTATCTGAATCGGAATAATATGTAATACCAAGAAAACCTGGACCAATATGAGAACCAATTACAGGACCAACTTCCATTAATGTAATGGAGCGAGCTGTTGGATACTTTTCTTGTACCATTTTTTTCCAAATTTCTCCTTCTTCCGGAGAGTCAGAATGTCCTAAAACAATATCTTTTCCAGTTGCATCGCCCATGTCTTTTTCAGTACTTGCAAGAAGTTCTTTTATTGCTTTCTTTTTTCCTCTGACTTTAGCAAAGGCAATTAATTTACCAACATCATCAATATAAATTAATGGTTTGATGGAAAGCAGAGAACCAATAATTGCAGAAGCATTGGAGAGGCGTCCTCCACGACGTAACCATTCCAGATCATCTACAAGGAAACGATGTGCAATACGGAATTTATTTTGATTTGCCCAATCCACAACTTCTTCTAGAGACTTACCCTGATCGGCCAGTTCTACGACACGATATAAAAGTAATGTTAATCCAAGGGTTACACAACGTGTATCCAGAATATATAGATTTGAATCTGGGTATTCTTCTTTAATCTGTTCTGCAGCATTTAAGGAATTAAAATACGATGCACTAAGTTCTTTATCCATATCAAGGAATAATACATTTTTATTCTTTTCTATTAGTCCTTTAAAGAACTCATAATAGGAATATGCAGTAATTTGACTGGTTTTTGGTTGATTCCCCTGGCGCATCGCAGAATAGATGGTATGTCTTGTTTCTGCACGACAGTCATCAATATACACTTTGCCATTTACCTCAAATGTATAAGAAATGACAGGGACATCATGTTCTTCTAACCATTCACGATCAATATCTACAGTGGAGGCAGTGGCAACAATGAATTCTCTCATATGAATTTCCTTTCAGTCATGTAGCCATTCTATCATAAGTAGAGGCTGTTCGTTACAAAATTCCTTTAACCTTAATCAAAAGTTATCTTTTGTATTGTAAATCGAGCTTTTCTTTTGCAACGGCAAGCATCAATTTTATACGATTCTCTTGATTTACACGTGTGGAAGATGGGTCATAATCAACGGCTGTTATATTTGCGTTTGGATGCAAGGAACGAATTTTATTTATGACACCTTTACCTGCAATATGATTCGGAAGACATCCGAATGGTTGAGCACAGATGATATTGTCGTATCCACCTTCAATTAATTCAAGGATTTCACCGGTCAGGAGCCATCCTTCTCCCATTTTTACACCGAGAGATAGAATTCCATTCGGCTTCTTCATTAACTCGTGAAAAGATCCAGGAGCATAAAATCCTGCTTCTTTCATTGCTTTGGACATTTGAATACCACAGGAATCTACAATATCCAATAAGGCTCCACTGCCTGTGCCAATCCATTTATCGATTCCATATAATTTGGTGTCAATTTTCCAATTTGCAAGACAATATTCGATATATCCCATAAGACCTGGAAGATTCACTTCACAATCTTGTTCTTCTAGAAATTCCACAAGATGATTATTTCCAATTGGAGAAAATTTCACGAAAATTTCTCCAACAACACCGACTTTTACTTTAGGGGTATAATTCATTTTGATTGTTGCAAAGTCATCCGCAATGGTATGGAACTGTTTTTTCATAGAATGAAGAGAAATATTTTCATTCTTTTTTAACCATAAAGAAACGGTATCTAACCAATAGGTAAGATGTTGCTGGGCATCACCTGCATGTTCTTCATACGGTTTTGTTTGGTGATAGAGAGCATCAATCTCATCTCCATATTCTGCAGCCGCAAGAAGTTTTTTGATAAGATCAGGTGTGATAGGCATGCAAGATCCTTCTTCTAGACCAGAAACATTCGCTGATGCAACAGGAATATAGGAATATCCAGCTTTTACCAGTGCTTTTCGAAGGAGCTTAATGTAATTTGAGGCACGACATCCTCCTCCTGACTGTGTGATTAAAAGGGCTGTATGATGAAGATCATATTTTCCACTTTCTAATGCTTCTATAAACTGTCCTATGATCAATAAGGCAGGATAACAAGTATCGTTATGTACGTATTTGAGACCTTTCTGCGCTGCTTCCGAAGAACCATCTTGTAAAAGCTCGATATGATATCCTTCCGATTCCATAGCGGCTTTTATAAGAGTGAACTGATTAACAGCCATATTTGGGACAAGAATCGTATACGTATCGAGCATGTCCTTTGTGAAATTTGGAGTAAGGTATTCCATATCAGTCTTCTTTCTTTCTCTTTTCTTGTTGTTCTTGTAAAGCAGCGAATAAGGAGCGGATACGAATATTAACAGCTCCTAGATTTGTGATTTCATCAATTTTTAGTTGTGTGTAAAGTTTTCCACCTTCTTGTAGTATTTCACGTGTTTCATCTGTAGTGATAGCGTCTAGACCACAACCAAAAGAGACGAGTTGAATTAAGTTGATATCTTCATGTTCGGTGCAGTATTTTGCGGCAGCGTAAAGACGAGAATGGTAAGTCCATTGATTTAAGATGGAAGTTGCAAACGGAGCTTCTTCATGTATTAAAGAATCTTCTGTTATAACGGCTGCGTTATAACGAGTCAATAGGTTGTCGATACCATGGTTGACTTCAGGGTCGATATGATAGGGACGTCCAGCTAATACAATAATATTTTTATGTAATTTACGTGCCTCAATCATAATTTCTTTTCCTTTTTTATGTGTATCTTCCATATAATCGTCATAAGCTCTATAGGCGTACTCTAAAGCATCCTCGATTTGTTTATGTGTTAAAGATGGAATTCTTTCTTTCAAATAAGGAATGATATGTTTTGGTAGTTCTTTTCGATTCGAAAGATCTAAGAAAGGCATGTAAAAAGGAATTGCATCGAGTTCATGAATATTATTTGTCAGTGTTTCAGGGTAGTATGCAACAATTGGACAGTTATAATGATTATCTCCCATATATTCATCCATATTGTAGGACATGCATGGATACCATATAAAATCTGGTTTTTGTTCAATTAGCCATTCGATATGGCCATGTGTTAATTTGGCTGGATAACAAGCAGTATCCGAAGGAATGGTACCTTGTCCTTTCTGATAGAGTTCATGTGATGAAACAGGAGAGACACGTACTTGAAAACCTAAAGTTGTAAAGAATGTATGCCAAAATGGCAATAATTCGTACATATTGAGGACAAGAGGAATTCCAACAGTTCCTCTTGTTCCATTACCGGGATGGGTTTGGAAATATTCTATTTTTTTTCGTTTGTAAGCATATAGATTGAAAGAATTATTTTCAATTTTGCCGGTAATAGGCCTGTCACAACGATTACCAGAAATATAGCGGGAACCATCATTAAAAGTGTTGATTGTTAAATGACAATGATTTCCACAACCCTGGCATTGAATATTTGTTGCTTTTTGCGAAAAATTCTGCAGTTCTTGCGCAGTTAAAATAGAAGAAGTGGAAGTGGATGAGTTATGGTTAAGGCCATATAACGCTGCTCCATAAGCTCCCATAAGTCCAGCAATATCTGGACGAATCACCTGTATATGCATCTCGTTTTCAAATGCACGGAGAACTGCCTCGTTATAGAAAGTACCACCTTGTACTACAATCTTTTTTCCAAGTTCTTCTCCAGAAGAACAACGTATGACTTTATAGAGTGCATTTTTGACTACGGAAATAGCAAGACCAGCAGAAATATCCGCAATGGATGCCCCATCTTTCTGTGCTTGTTTGACAGAGGAATTCATAAATACGGTACAACGCGAACCTAAATCAACCGGATGTTTTGCAAAGAGTGCAATTTTTGCAAAGTCAGAAGGCATATAGCCAAGTGCTTCCGCAAAAGTTTGTAAAAATGATCCACATCCGGAAGAACATGCTTCATTTAAAAAGATATCACTGACAGCGCCATTTTCAATTCGGAAACATTTCATATCTTGGCCACCGATATCAATGATGAAATCGACATCTGGTAGAAAGTGTTTTGCAGCTGTATAGTGAGCAGCTGTTTCGACAAGACCATAGTCGCAATGAAAGGCATTTTTTATGAGATTTTCTCCATATCCAGTTGTTGTGACAGAAGCAATAGTCATATTTGGATGCTCTTGATAGAGCTTGAGGAGTGTTTCTTTTACGATAGGGACGGGATTTCCTTCGTTTGCACGGTAATCTTTAAATACAATTTCTGCCTTTTCGTTTATGGCAGTCATTTTGATTGTCGTTGAACCAGAGTCGATACCAATATGAATCGGTCCAGTGGTATCCGAAAAAGGAATTTGTGGAACACTTGCTTTGGCATGGCGATTATGAAATTCTAAATATTCTTCGCGGTCTTTAAAAAGAGGAGGCAAAGAACGATAGGTGTTTAAATGGTTACATGTATCTAGATGTTTCAGAATCTCTTTTAATGAAATGGTTTTATTGGCATATAGAGCTGCTCCTATAGCTACATAAAAAAGGGAATGTTCTGGACATTTTCCACGTACATGAAGTGTTTTATCAAAACATTTCTGTAATGTTTTCGAAAAGGTCAGAGGACCACCTAAATATAAAATATTTCCTTGGATTTTTCTGCCTTGTGCAAGGCCTGCAATTGTTTGATTGACGACAGCTTGATAGATAGAAGCGGCGATATCACCGGGTTCGGCACCTTGATTGATCAAAGGTTGAATATCTGATTTAGCAAATACACCACATCTTGAAGCAATCGTGTAAGTACGAGTCGATTTATTTGCTAAAGAATCCATATCATCTGCTGACATATGAAGTAACAAAGCCATCTGATCAATAAAAGCCCCTGTACCTCCCGCACAGCTTCCATTCATGCGAACTTCAGTTCCGTTTGTGAGAAAGACAATCTTCGCATCTTCACCACCGAGCTCAATGATACAGTCTGTACCGGGATTACATTTTTCTGCAGCAATTTTTTCAGCATAGACTTCTTGAACGAAAGGAATCTGACAAGTATCTGCAATTCCCATTCCTGCAGACCCAGATATAGCGAAAATAATATTATCTGTATCAGAGAACTTTTCTTGTATTTTCTTGATCAGTTCAATGGTCTTTTCTTTTATATGACTGCTATGTCTTTCATAAGCAGAAAATAAAAGAGAATTATTTTCATCTAGTACGGCGCATTTGATCGTCGTTGACCCTATATCCAAGCCTACACGCATCCGTATTACCTCCATGGAGTTTTTCGTGGGTATTTTAATCAACAATTGTAAAATCTGCAATCTGAAAAAGAAATACGTTAGACGAATTACGTCAATTGTCAATATCGTGTGAAGCTTAACTCTAAAAAAGAATTTGTTATAATTTAAACATGTGAAAGGGGAACCTATTATGAAAGCAGTTTTTTCAAATTATTTGAATTCGCTTGCGGATGGCCTGCATGTAATGATAGATGATCTGATGAAGGATTACGATTATGTAAGTGTTCTTGCAACAGATTCATCTGGATTACAGGTCAATGTTTCGCAAAAACAGGAAAGTGTAGGCACAAAATCTATTACTACAGAAAGAGGAATTGTCGTTCGTGTCCATGTTGGAGGACACTATAGTGAATATGCTCTTAATCATTTTGATCCAGCAAATCCACATGCTGCAGCAGAGGAAATACGTGCTGGATTAACATTACAGGAAGAATTGATGGGAGAAACTAATACATCTTTCTATCAGACAGATATATTACCAGATAAGCCATGTACATTATATTGGGAAGCGGTAACTGGTGAGATGCCTGAAAAATGTGATTTAGAACGAGTAATTCGTACTTTAAAAGAATGCAGTGATGACGCAATGAAGGCTTCTCCTTATTCTGTAGAAGCGATGACACGTATGTCTTCGAACCATATCAATAAAATGTTCCTGACAAAGAATCGTGATATGCGTCAGTCTTATGTATATACAGAAGCTGTTCTAACACCTGTCGTATCAAAAGATGGTCGTACAGAAAATGGATATAAAGCGGTTTCTGGAATGAAAGGTCCGGAAATTGTGGGAGAGTTGAAGAAGCTTGTGAATGATGGTGTTAGGCAAGCAGAGGAAATTCTTTTTGCAGATCGTATTGTGCCAGGTGAATATGAAATTATTACAAGTCCAGAAGTATCTGGTTTAATTGCTCATGAAGCTTTTGGCCATGGCGTTGAAATGGATATGTTCGTGAAACATCGTGCTCTGGGCGCAGATTATATTGGTAAACGCGTTGGTAGTGATCTTGTTACAATGCATGAAGGGGCGAAATGTGCGGAGAATGTGACTTCATATGTATTTGATGATGAAGGTGTTCTTGCTGGAGATGTTACAGAAATTCAGAATGGCATTTTACAGACAGGTATTTGCGATTCTTTGTCCGCTCTGCGTTTAGGTATTACACCGACTGGTAATGGCAAACGTCAAAATTATGAACATAAAGCATATACACGTATGACGAATACATTATTTGATTTTGGAAAAGATTCTGTGGAAGATATGATTGCTTCCGTATCTCATGGCTACCTTTTAGAAGGGATGCAGTCGGGAATGGAAGATCCAAAACATTGGGGTATTCAATGTATACTGACACTCGGTAAAGAAATCAAAGATGGAAAATTGACAGGTAAGGTCGTATCACCAGTTATTATGACAGGATATGTTCCAGATCTTCTTGGTAATATTACGATGGCTTCAAAAAGTGGTGCAGTGTTCGGAAGTGGTACTTGTGGAAAAGGCTATAAAGAATATGTCAAAGTCGCTGATGGTGGCCCATATTTAAAGACGAAAGGAAGACTTGGATAATGACAGATTTAGTTTCGTTATTAAAAGATAGTAGAGCAGATGCCTGGGAATTGACGATTTCTAAGATTACAGGCTGGGAATTCTATTTTATTCGTCACGATTTGGATCAGAATCGTATCCGTAATGTTGAGCATATTGATATTACTGTATATCGTAGGGCAGAAGAAGGTAAGATGTTAGGGAAAGCATCTGCGGAAATCTATCCAACAAATACTGAAGAAGAGATTCGTAAGGTTATTGATACATTATGCGATCGTGCTTTCTATGCACAGAATAAGGTTTATACATTAAATCCTGTTCATGATATTCCTTCTCCGATGACAGAAAATATCACTTTAAAAGATATGGCTCGTAGTTATATACAGACATTACGTTCGGTTCGTGAAACAGAGACCGAATTCATTAACTCATATGAGATTTTTACAAATCTTGTCACAAGAAGATATGTAAATAGTGAAGGTATTGATTTTACTGAAACATATCCTGAAAGTATGGCAGAAGTGATTGTGAATGCTCGCAATGCAGAACATGAGATTGAATTATATCGTATGTATCAAGGTGGAACATGTGATACAGATGGCATTCGTGAAGATATCGAAAAGACGATGCAATATGGTAAAGACCGTTTGTTCGCTAAAGATACACCAATTTCCAAAAAGATTCCAGTTGTATTCTCAACGGATGCAGCAGTAAAAATTTATCGCTATTTTGTACGAAATCTTGATACAGCAAATATTGTACGTAATATGATCGATTGGAGAGTCGGGTCTATGATTAGTGATGATGTTCATGGTGATAAACTTACGATACGTGCGGTACAGCATTTAGACAATTCTTCCGAAAATCATGTAGTAGATGAAGAAGGGGCTGTTGTACATGATATAACATTGATTGATCAAAATATCGTAAAAGGATATTGGGGAAGTCGTATGTTCAATGCATATATGCATTTAGATGATGTATTTAATGTAACAAATATTGTTGCGACAGGTGGAACACATTCTGAAGAAGAAATTCGTTCTGGTGAGTATTTAGAAATTGTAGAATTCTCGGATTTTACTGTTAGTAAAGTGGCAGGAGATATCTTTGGCGAAATTCGTTTGGGTTACTATCATCATGAGGGGGAGATTGAGATTGTTAAGGGGGGTTCTGTTTCTGGTAATATGCATGATCTTGTAAAAGATATGTATTGTTCCGAAAAGAGTCATCAGTACAATAACTATAAAATTCCTGCTTTAACACGTCTTGAAAATGTCACGGTAATGGGATGCGTTGAAAAATAACGTTAAATAGGATAGAAATTCTGTATTCATATTCAAATATATGGTATAAATAATCTGTTATTCAGAAAGAGGGAAATAAATGAAAAAGTCAAACAACAAACTTGTAGGAATTATCTCAGTCGTTGCATTATTTGCACTTGTTGTCATTGCTGGCACATATCCAAACTGGCGTCCAGTAGATGCGAATGGTACATTCACAGGAACTGCTAAGGGTATGGAAGGGGATGTCACAATGACAATCACTCTTGAAGATGGCGTTATTACAGACGTTGTCGGTGAAGGTAAGAATGAGACACCAGGTCTTGGAACAACAGCTATCGAGAAGGTTGCTAAGGCAATGGTAGAACAGAACACAACAGAAGTAGATACAATTTCTGGTGCTACTGTTTCTTCTTCTGCAGCAATTGAAGCTGCAAACGCAGCATTACAGTCAGCAGGTTTAACAGTAAAGGATTTAGCGAAATAATGAAAAAGACAAATAATAAGATTATTGCATTTATTGCGGCTATTGCATTATTTATTGTTGCAATTGTCTCTGGTACATATCCAACATGGCGTTCAGTAGATGCGAATGGTACATTCACAGGAACTGCTAAGGGTATGGAAGGGGATGTCACAATGACAATCACTCTTGAAGATGGCGTTATTACAGACGTTGTCGGTGAAGGTAAGAATGAGACACCAGGTCTTGGAACAACAGCTATCGAGAAGGTTGCTAAGGCAATGGTAGAACAGAACACAACAGAAGTAGATACAATTTCTGGTGCTACTGTTTCTTCTTCTGCAGCAATTGAAGCTGCAAACGCAGCATTACAGTCAGCAGGTTTAACAGTGAAAGATCTGAAATCTAAAGATGCAGCAGCAACAGATGAATCTTCATCTGATAAAGAAGCGGATGTTGTTATTGTTGGTGCAGGTGGAGCTGGTATGACAGCTGCTATTACAGCAGCAGATGCTGGTAAATCTGTTATTATTGTAGAAAGTCAGCCAATGGCTGGTGGTAACTCCATTCGTGCTACAGGTGGTATGAATGCAGGCCATACAAAATATCAGGATGAACTGACATGGGATGAAGCAGGGGAATCCGAAGCAGTAGAAGCTACTTTAGCTAAAGCTAATGATTTTGCTGACAATAAAACAATTACCGATCTTGCAGGAAAAGTACAGGAACAGTGGGATGCTTACAAAGCAGAACCAAAAGGCTATTTCGATTCTGTTGAATTAATGGAACTGGATACATTAATTGGTGGTAAGGGCGTTAATGATCCTAAACTTGTTGAAACACTCGCTAAGGAATCTGAAGATGCTATTGATTGGCTCAATGAACAGTCTAAGGAAGCAGATGAATCGAATTCTGGACTTACTTCGGTTGGTCAGTTCGGTGGTGCTTCTGTTAAGAGAATTCACCGTCCATTAAATAGTGATGGTAAGACAACAGCAGTTGGTTCTTATCTGATTCCGATTCTCGAAAAGAATGCACAGACACGTGATGTTGAATTCTTGTTCGATACAACTGCAAAAGAAATCGTTATGAACGATGGTAAAGCTGCAGGAATCAAAGCAGAGACAAAAGATGGTAAAGAACTCACAGTCAATGCAAAGTCTGTTATTCTTGCTACTGGTGGATTTGGTGCAAATAATGATATGGTCAAGAAGCAGAATCCAGCTTTAGATGGCTATATTACAACAAATGCAGCTGGTGCTCAGGGTCAGGGTATTGAAATGGCTACAGCAAAAGGAATCGATGCTGCAACTGTTGATATGAAACAGATTCAGTTACATCCAACCGTTCATGTGGATGAAAAAGATAATGCGCATTTAATTACAGAAGGACTTCGTGGAGATGGTGCAATTCTTGTAAACAAAGAAGGCAAGAGATTTACAAATGAAGTTGGAACACGTGATGCCGTCTCTGCAGCGGAAAATGAACAGACAGATGGACAGGCATGGCTTATCATTGACCAGGAAATGGTAGATGCTTCTGCTGTTATCCAGGGTTATATCAATGCTGGTTATACTGTTTCTGGTGAGACTTATGAAGATCTTGCGAAGGAAATGGGTGCGGATCCTGCTGTCTTTGCACAGACAATGGCAGATTGGAATAGTTGTGTTGAAAAGAAAGAAGATACAGAATTTGGTAGAACTTCTTTTGTAAAACAACTTGCACAGGGTCCATATTATGCACTTCTTGTTCAGCCTGGTGTTCACCATACAATGGGTGGTCTGAAGATTAATGAAAAGACGGAAGTCTTAAATACGAAAGATGAAGTAATTCCTGGTCTCTTTGCTGCTGGTGAAGTTACAGGTGGTGTGCATGGTGCGAACCGTTTAGGCGGTAACGCAGTTGCTGACTTCGTTGTATTTGGAAGAATTGCTGGTAACTCCGCTTCTTCTTATGTAGGTAAATAAGTTATATTTCAAATGAAAAAGTGAACTTCTTGGCGAGGTTCACTTTTATTTGAAAGTGACAAAATGCTTGAGCATGTCGGTATTTTTGTTAGGAGTCTTTTTAAGGCATTGCATGGTATAATCAAATGCAACGAAAGAAGGTAATGCTATGACAACGAAAGAAATGCTTGAAAAATATCAGGACTGGGTATTCCACATGTCTGCCTATTCTATGGCTTTAAATATTATTGGTATTGATAAGATGACTGTTGATCCTGTAGCGGGTGCAGCATATCGTGATAAAAGAACTGCTTATTTAGCAGGGGAATTTTTCTCTATTTCGACAGATCTACAAATGAAAGATATCCTTGCGTCTCTTTTAGAGAGTGATGAGATTGATGAAGATACACGTCGTGGTGTTCAAGTTTATTATGACGAAATGCTCAAGCAGCTCTCTTTTCCAAAAGAGGAATTTATTGCACAAAGAGAGCTTGCAGATGCTTCTTATGATGCTTGGCTAGAAGCGAAAAATAAAAATGATTATGCAATCTTTGAACCATATTTAAAAAAGATGATTGAGTCAAAAAAGAAAGAATATTCTTATCGTAATTCGAATCTTTCTATTTATGATCAGATGTTGAATGATTTTGAACCAGGAATGAACCAAGAAAAATATGATGCGTTCTTTAAACAGGTTACGGAGAGATTAGTGCCACTGATTCAGCAGATTTCTGATGCTGAGCCAATTGATGATTCCTTCTTACATTTGGATTATCCTATTGATCAGCAAAAGAAGTTCATGGATCATTTATTAAACTATTTACATTTTGATTCCTCATGGGGATATCAAAATGAAACAGAACATCCATTCACAAGCTGGACTTGTGAGAATGATTGCCGTACTACAACAAAATATTTAGAAACAGATGTTATTTCTGCTATTTTATCTACTGTTCATGAAGTAGGTCATGCTTATTATGAACATGATGTTGATCCGAAATATGATGGTATGATTCTTTCTGAAGGAATTTCTTCTGGTATGCATGAATCACAATCTCGTCTTTGTGAAAATTATTTGGGGAGAAGTAGAGCTTTCTGGGAGTATAATTATCCATTCTTACAAAAAGAATTTCCAGAACAGTTAGGTAAAGTATCTATAGATACTTTTATGCATGCAATCAATGCTTCGAAGCCATCTTTAGTACGCACAGAAGCAGATGAATTAACCTATCCTCTTCATATTGCCATTCGTTATGAAATTGAAAAGGGATTGTTCAATGGTACGATTTCTACAGAAAATTTAGATCGTACATGGGATGATATGTATGAGAAATATTTAGGGATACGTGCTACAAAAGCATCGGAAGGAATTTTGCAGGACGTTCATTGGACGGATGGTTCCTTTGGATACTTTCCTACTTATGCTTTAGGAAGTGCCTTTGCAGCGCAGTTTGTAGAGGCAATGCGTAAAGATATTGACGTGGATTATTTATTAGAGAATAATCAATTTAATGCCATTATGGATTGGCTGAAGGAACATATTCATAAGTATGGTTTCCGTTATCAGGCAGAAGATCTTATGAAAATTGTAACAGGAAGATCATTTGATGTGAATGTATATTTAGATTACTTATGTGATAAATTTTCTAAACTGTATAATCTTTAAGAGAGGATAATATGATTGAATTAGAAGAAAAAATCATGACAGAAGGAACTGTCCTTCCCGGTAATATTTTGAAAGTAGATGCATTTTTAAACCATCAGATTGATATAGAACTGATGGATCATATTGGTAGAGCATTTTATGAGAGATATAAAGGAACTCAAATCACGAAAATTTTGACGATTGAAACAAGTGGTATTGCACCTGCTTGTTTTACTGCGCAGAAGTTTGGAGTTCCTCTCATTATTGCCAAAAAATCGATTTCCCCCAATTTGGGTACAGAACTCTATACAACAATTGTTCATTCCTATACGCATGATTGTAATTATCATGTGTCTATGAATAAAAACTACCTTTCTGCCGAGGATCATGTTTTAATTGTGGATGATTTTATGGCTAATGGTCTAGCTACAGAAGGACTTATAGATATTTGTCATCAGGCTGGAGCTACGGTAGAAGGTCTTGGTATTTGTATTGAAAAGGGATTCCAAGATGGTGGAAAAAAATTAAGAGAAAAAGGAGTTCGCGTGGAGAGTTTAGCATTCATTCGTTCTATGAGTGATTATGCGATTGCTTTCCGCACACAGAAAGAACCATTTGAAGAGGATGCCGAATGAGGCGTCTTCTTATTTATTTACGGAAGTATCGTTTTCCATGTATCTTAGCGCCGCTTTTTAAAATGTTAGAAGCGTTTATGGATCTTCTTGTTCCTGTTTTTGTGGCAGATATCATTGATAATGGAATTGTAACGAACAATATTTCCTATGTATTATTGTGTACTTGTTTATTAATAGGAATTGCATTATTGAGTTTGCTGTTCAGTATTGTTGCACAGTTCTTTGCGGCTAGAGCGAGTACAGGTTTTGCGGCGGATCTTAGACAGGCATTGTTTGATCATATTGCCTCTCTTTCGCATGGACAGATTGAACAGATGGGCGCAGATACTTTAATCACACGTATTACTTCGGATGTGAATCAGGTTCAAACAGGGCTTAATATGTCTTTGCGTCTTTTATTACGGAGTCCATTTATCGTATTTGGTTCTGTTGTAATGGCATTTATGATTGATGTGAAGTGTGCATTGATTTTTATGGTGGCTGTTCCACTTCTTTTCATTGTCGTGGCAGGAATTATGTATATTACGATTCCTCTTTATAAGAAAGCACAAAATAAGTTGGATTCTCTGACAGAATGCTGTAGAGAAAATATGACAGGTGTTCGTGTCATTCGCTCTTTTTGTGCAGATGAATTATCATTTTAAGTGCAACACTTATAAAAAATAAAAGTCCATGAA
>CAUWDF010000021.1:0-21467 GCA_963557245.1 uncultured Bulleidia sp. | reverse complement strand
AAATACCTGTGGTTGGTTTATCTCCAACTGAATTCATGCCTTGCCCGGCACACTATCTAAAAACGAATCCTTTATGAAACAAAGGATTCGTTTTCACTTATTTCTTTTACATGCTCGGCATAGGCCAATGCAATCATATTCGCAACCATAATAAACTTAAGTGGATGCTCCTCAAAACGTTCATTCTGCGGAATATATAAGATTCGATTATAGACAGAACTCTCTTTGAGATCGGGATTGGCTGTAATGAGCCAAATCTTCGGCTTCTTCAACACATCTCGATTACTATGATTGATAAAAATACGATCAAAGAATTTACCACTCTTAGAAAAGACAATAAAGAGATCAGATTCTTCTGCTCGTAAAATTGCTTCTGTTTGTAAGGAGAAGATAGCTGGAGCTAATGTAACTTTCCCTGAAGCACACAATTCTTCTTGTAATGTCAGAGCTGGTGTATAAGCCTGCATAGAACCCATCAAATAGATATTTGTATAAGAATACATATCCTCTACAATGTCTTTTATAGAATCGTAATCAACCGTTTTATCTAACTCAAGTGCAATCTCTGCAATTGTCTTTAAATATTTCCTATAATCCCCTTGAATCAATGGATGTTGGCTATAATCCCCCCAACGATCACTCCCGCGATTCAAATCGTACATAAGCTCATTGTAGTCCTCATAACCAATTTTACGACAAAAACGAGAAATGGTTGATTTGGATACCATGGTAGCATTTGCTAATTCTTGTATACTGATTTTCTTAATATATTGCATATTTTTCAAAATATATAAAGCAATAATAAAATCAACCGAATCATACGGCTCATGATTGATTTGTTCTAATAAGATAAATAATAAACGATTCATATAAAAACTCTCAACTTTAATATAATAGCGCATTTAAATACGAAATTAAATATCGTAAAAGCTATAAAAGAATGCTTACTATCCTTCTGTTTCTCTAACTAGTATAGTACAACATTTGCATAACGATAAGAGAAAATACAAATTCTATATAGATATATTTCATATATCTATAATAATGATTGTTAAGAATCAAAAAAGACTGTAATTACATATAGTAATACAGTCTCTTTGTATTAGTCTTCTAATCTCTTCTTATCTGCTTCAATTTCAGCTTCTAACTGATCAATTTCAGCAAGTCTGTTACGATGCTCAATTTCAGCGTCGTTCTTCATTGCAGGATTTGGTGCAATCTTAATACGATATTCTGCATCTTCAAGTTTCTTCTTCAAATCATTGAGCTGAAGTTCTTTTGCTTCAAGACCAGCAGAGATTCTCTTTAAAGCAGCAGACTTCTTCGCATCCCAGAATACTTCTTTTGCTTCATTAAATTCATCCCAAAGCTTATCGTTAAGATCTTTACCAGAAAAACCAATTGTTCTCCATTCTTTATCTAACTGCTTCATTCTTTCTGTAGCATTCTTGCTATAATCTTTCTTAGCAGAAATTTCAGCAGCTTCTTCGATTAACTTTTTCTTTGCTTCGATGGATGTGTTCCACTGTTGTTTTCTTTCTGCATAGAAAGCATCTTTCTTCTTACGGAATTCGTTACGAACTGCGTTAAAGCGATCCCATAGCTCATCGTCTGTCTTACGATCAGCATGTCCAGCTGCTTTCCATTCTTCAAAGATATTATTCATTTTGTCAGATGTTTCTTTGAAGTTCTTAACTGTATCTGTTAAATGCTGTGCTTCTTTAATCAGCTCTTCCTTCTTATCTTTTGCAGCAGCCTGAATTTCATCACGATGATTGTTATATTCTTTCTGCTTTTCACGAAGTTCATGTTCAATGTTATTCAATGTGCTCTTGAACTTATAGTCTGCTTCTTCTCCAGCAGAACCAATTGCATTAAGCTGATTTCTCAAGTCACGAACCGCATTACGTGCATCACGGAAGTTATCTGCATCCTTCAATGCTTCTGCCTTTGCAACAATTTCTTCCTTCTGGGCAAGATTGGCCTGTCTAGATTCCTGACGTGGGCGGAATTCATTAATTGCTTTCTGTAAACGCTCTTTATATTCTTCTTCAACAGGTGTGTTCCACTCTGTTAATGCATTCCATTCATTCTGAACTTCCTGCATCTTTTCTTCAATATCATTGCCCTCATATCCTCTTGCAAGGACTTCTGCCTGACGTGCAAGCTCTCTCTTTTTAAGAATTTCAGCTTCCATGTCTTCTAGAGCATGGTCTGCATGATCTGTACCATATTCAACATTTCCACCTTCTTCAGCGGAATGCTGCCAAGAGAACATTGTATATTCTCCATTTACTTCAATACCAAACCAACGACCATGTCCATCATTGACACCATCTTTTGGCTGTACTGGATTACCAGCTTCATCCTTTGCTCCATAAAGGATTTCTACAGTCTTACCACCAAAAGTTTTATGTACTCTTAACTTTGTTTTGGCAAACTCATCATTAAATTCAGGCTTTTTCATAATATCTCCTACTAACCACTTTCATCTAATCATATTTTACACCCATTTCAATGTAATAAACGGATATAGATGACTCATAATATGATTATTATAGCGTTCCTATCTGTAAATTATCAAGCCATTCCCGTTATTCGGTACGAAGTGCTTTAACCGGATCACTCTTCGCTGCTTTCTTAGCCGGCAAAAATCCTCCAATCATCGTCAATACCACGCTCAAAATAATTAATAAGATAGCACCACTCAATGGTAGATAAGCATTGACTGCTGTCTCTTCGGTAATGACATGAATAAGATAATTTCCTGGTATTAATAATATTTCTGTTAATACAACTCCGATAACCCCGGCTAATAATCCAGTAATACATGTTTCCGCATTGAATACACTCGAGATGTTATGTTTCGATGCACCAATAGCACGTAATATACCTATTTCTTTTTGTCTTTCAAGAACACTGATATACGTAATGACACCAATCATAATGGAGGATACAACAAGTGAAATAGCTACGAACGTAATTAATACATAACTGATTACATTTACAATATCCGTAATACTACTCATCAGAGCCCCAACAAAATCGGAATACAGAACAACTTTATCCTCATCTCCTGCTGCTTTCATCTGTTTGTTATATGCATCTAAGATGGAAAGAACTCCAGACTTTGCTTCAAAATCTTTTGGATAGATTGTAATGGAAGAAGGACTGTTGCTATCTGCATATCCAAAAGCAGATAGATTTCCTTCATAAGTAGCTTCTGTACCAACCATCATACCAACAAAAGTCTGTTGTAGTGTATTCGCATCCATCTTAAACACAACTGCATTTGCTAATGCATCTGGATCAATCTGGAAAGCATCAGACATTGCACTTTGCAGAGCACTTGTCATGCTCTTCTGTAAAGACTGCGTAATCATAGATACAGACATCTGTACATTTTTATTCACTGCAAAAGAAAGTTGCTTCGTTACATTTTGAGCCAGTGCATCGGTATCAATACCCGATAAAATTGTGGACAGGATAACTTCTTGAGAACTTTCCCCCTCTAAGTAATGACGAAACATCTCGGCAATCGTGCTAGCATCAAAAGAACCATACTCTTCTGGTCGATAGTTCTGATAGCCCTGATTCAAAGCATTCAGAATCGTATCTAACTGTTCACTCGAGAAATTCGGAACAATCTGTGACAGATTATCTTGCAAGATTTTCTGAGCCTGAGCACTTTGCATATATTCTTCAAAACCTTCCATTGGATTTTCATCCCCATGAGGGAAGTAAGTACTCTTTGAATAATCTTCTATAAGTTCCTGATTCAACTTTGTGAATAACAATTGCATCTCTTCATTCGATGGGAATAGATTCTTTAACTGCTGTTCTAAAATCGCTTTGGCTCCGCTCTCACTTGGATCGGATACATACGCATTAAACTTTTCGGATGCTTGTTGAAGCATTGGATTCTTTTCTAAGAAATCTTTTATCAGTGCCTGTCCTAAAACCACAAGATCGACTTTTGAAGTATCTATTTTAAGATTGGAAAGAATCTTTTCTAGATCTTTCTCATCTATTTCTACCCCTCCGCCAACTATCATTGCCTGTACCATATCCTGTGGATCTATCTTTAGAGATAGTGGGCCTGGTTCAAAATGAATTGCACTTGCAAATTGATTAGAATCGATTGAGAAAATCTTAGAAAGATCTGTTGTATTTTCTTCTGTACCAAATGGATTCCCAGTAAGAACATTAATCGAAGGATCTGTCATCTGCTGTTTTACAATCGCAGATTCCTTTGCATCTTGCATTAACACTTCTTGCAGATTGCCAGAATAATTGACACCCGGTGATAACATTGCAATCTTACTATCTTCTGAAGGCTGTACGACACCAACAATCTTAAGGTCTCTTCCTCCATCAACAATCGGACGCATAAATATAGCATCACTCGAACGATCGGTCCATACTCCTAGACTTTCATCATATGAATACATAGAAGAAGATGGCGTAACTTTAAATCTCACATCCAAAAAATCTTTATACTGATAACTACCTGGATGATTCTCTACTTTGACACTACCACCATTTGCCGTAAATTCATTTACGATATTTTCCAATTCTTGGTAGTCTTTCATACCTAGCATATAGAGTGTGAGATCTGTTATCTCGCCATTTTGTCCTAAGACAAGAACTGCCTCATACGAAGACTCTGGCCATCTACCTGCTTTCACATCATAATTATCCTCATACAGCTCTTCCTCTTTTGGAAGTGCAAAAAAGCTATTGGATGAGAACATCATAGAAGATCCCGAGAATCCTGCTTTTTCAAATAATTTGTTTGGATTGACTTGATCGACACCGTTCGTTGTATCTGTCAAAAAGATCTGTGGTTCGACATCGTAATTGTATGCAATGGAACGTGCATACGTATCCATCTTACTCTCACTTTTTGAAAGATATTCTTTCAAAGATGTAAGATCGTTCGATGTCACTTCTGCAAAAATCGAAGATACAACATCCCGTTCTTTTACTTCCGATTCTTTTTGGGTATCAGAAGGTTGATTCATCATTTCTTCCATATTCATTGCATTCTTTGTAATCTCTAATGGATATTCGGATAATGTCTCCTGTTCTGTATCTTGAATATACTGATTGACACCTGCACTCAAAGATAAGATCAGTGCAATCCCGATAATACCAATTGACCCAGCAAAAGCCACAAGCAATGTACGAGCTTTCTTTGTCAAAAGATTATTCAAAGATAAAGAAAATGCAGTTCGGAAAGACATGGAAGATTTTCCCATGTTTCGATGTTCTGGAACCACTCTTTCCTCTTCTTCTATTTCATATGGGTTTGAATCAGAACGGATTATTCCATCTTTTAAGCAAACAATACGCGTTGCATACTTCTCCGCAAGTTCTGGATTGTGCGTAACCATGACGACCAATCGATCTTTCGCCACTTCTTTTAAAAGATCCATAACCTGTATACTTGTTTCAGAGTCTAAAGCACCCGTCGGTTCGTCTGCCAATAAAATATCTGGATCATTGACTAGCGCTCTAGCCAGAGCAACTCTTTGCATCTGACCACCAGACATCTGATTTGGTTTCTTATGCATCTGAGACCCTAAACCAACTTTTTCTAATGCTTCCTTTGCACGTTTTGTACGCTCTGCTTTAGAAATTCCCGAAATCGTCAGTGCCAATTCTACATTTGCCAGTACGGTCTGATGAGGAATTAAATTATAGGACTGAAATACAAATCCAATCGTATGATTACGATAGGAATCCCAGTCGCGATCATTGTATTTCTTAGTGGATATACCATTAATAATAAGATCACCAGAATCATAATGATCCAATCCACCTATAATATTTAAAAGTGTCGTCTTACCAGATCCTGACGGCCCTAATATAGCAACAAATTCATTATCTCTGAGATTTAACGACACATGATCCAATGCTTTCTGCACAAGATCACCTGTATGATATTCTTTGCAAATATCTTCAATCTGAACCATGTTCACCTCCATTAATAATGTCATCATTTTAAAGCATTTTTTTATTTAATTCATCTCAAATGAACCAAAAAAATACATAAAATAAAAAATGAATAAAAATAGAGTATAGACGCTTTCGTTCTATACTCTATCTTTCCTTCTATCAATCACATAGCTCTACTAATTCATAAATAAGTGATTCTGTTTTTTCCCAACCAAGACAGGCATCTGTAATGGACTGCCCATATACATCTCCACTTTCGAGCTGATTTCCATCTACTAGATAACTCTCAATCATAAGTCCTTTTACTAACTGATGCACATCCTTTGAAATATGACGGGAATGCATAACATCTTTTGCAATACGAATCTGTTCTAAATACTGTTTCTTCGAGTTCGAGTGGTTGCAATCTACGATACAAGCTGGATTTTTTAATCCTGCACGATCATATAACTGTAACAACTCCATCAGATCTTCATAATGATAATTTGCATGTGCATGATCGAACTTATCCACATAGCCTCTCATAATAGCATGCGCGAGTGGATTTCCTTCAGATTCGACTTCCCATCCACGATAAACAAAACGCTGTTTTGCTTGCGCAGCTGTAATCGCATTGAGCATTACCGAAAGATCTCCACCAGTTGGATTCTTCATGCCCGCAGGGATACCGATTCCAGAAGCTGTCATACGATGTTGCTGATCTTCTACAGAACGTGCACCGATTGCTACATAACTCAACAAATCCGATAAATACGCGTGATTTTCTGGATATAACATTTCTTCCGCACATGTAAAACCAGTCTCTTTTACAACTTTTGTATGTAACTGACGTATCGCAATGATACCTGCTAACATATCTTCTCCTTTATGAGGATCTGGTTGATGTAACATTCCTTTATAGCCTACGCCCTTTGTACGAGGTTTATTGGTATAAACACGTGGAATCATAAAAATCTTATCTTTTACCTTTTCCTGTACTTTCGCAAGACGGCTCATATAATCTAAGACCGCATCTTCTCGATCTGCAGAACAAGGACCAATAATTAATAACAAACGCGAATCTTTTCCTAAAAATATATTTTTTATAATTTCATCACGTTCTGCTTTTACTTTACGAATTGATTCATCTAACGGAAAAGCTTCTTTTAATCTCTCTGGAGTAGGAAGCTCTTTCAACCATTTCATCTGCATTTCCATATATATTCTCCATTTATTTTATGTTCACTGTTTCTAATAATAGCATATTTTAGAAATTTGATTTTTAAGAGTGCACCTGAAAAAGAAATAGTCCTATTCAATCTCTTACTTTCTCTGTATCTCGTATTATTTTAAAGACCGTCCAAAAAACGACACGTGCAAAAACGCGTCGTTTTTAAAAAATCTAAATTTTTCGGCGGCCCTCCGGGCCGTTTACCTTACTTTGATCTCCACTTTATTTTCATCTTGAATGCGCCAGCGAGTGCAAGCGCACCGATGGCTGTATATGCCATGTAGCCCATCATCGGATCTCCTGTCGCAGGGCTATCGCTCTGTGTATGAGGCTCGATCTCTGTCTGTGGCTTTGCTGTGCCTTGTGTATGAGCTCCATGCGTATTCTCTGTCTGAGGTGAATGTGGCTTCTGTGCACCGTTCTCAGGAGCCACTTCTGGCTTCTCTACTGGTGTAGATGGCTGGATCTCTTCCATTGGATAAGATGGCTTCTCAATTGGCTTAGAAGGTTCCAATGGCGTCATCGGGACACTTGGCTTCTGTGTCGGATGGGATGGTCCTAACGGATACCAAGGGAACGACTCATGCTCTGGTCCTTCTGGAACTTCAGGCTTTTCCGTTGGATAGGATGGCTCCAATGGGAACCATGGGAAGGAATCGTGGTCTGGTTTCTCAGGTTCTGGCTGAGGTTCAGGCTGAGGTTCTGGCTTCTCAGTTGGCTTAGAAGGCTCCAATGGGAACCAAGGGAAGGAATCATGATCCGGTCCTTCTGGTTCGACTGGCTTTTGGGATTCTAACTCAGCCTTGAGATCGTCATATTTCTTTTGGGCGAGCTGCTGCTGCACCTGCGCCTCTTTGACCTCTTCTTCAAGTTCCTTCTGCTCGCCCTCTCTATCCGCAAGGATCTTTTCTGCTTCTGATACTGCCTCTTCTGCTTCCTCGCATGCCTTCTCTGCGGCATCGTGATCTGCGACAGCCTCTCTTAGATCATCCGCATAATCCTTCAGGTCATGCGCCTCGATCTCTTCTTCCGTCACCTTCTCATCGGACTTGCCTGTCAGGGACTGAGCGAGTCTATATTTGAACTCTGCGTCCTCAAGAGCCTTTTCAGCCTCGGCGAGACCCTTATTAGCTTCTTCCTTAGCGGCGATTGCTGCATCGAGCACTTTCTGGGCATCCTTTACTGCGGCTTCTGCTGTCTTGAGTGCGGCAGATGTCGCGTCATACTCTGCACGCACACGATCGACCTGATCCTTGACCTTCTTAGCTTCCATATATGCCGTCGTCTTTGCTGTGAGCTCATCGTTCGCCTTCTTGAACTCTTCTTGCGCTCTTCTGAAGGCCTCTTCTGCTTCAGGTACACGCTTTTTTGCGGCTTCGAGCGCACCTAGAGCTCTTTTTTCTTCTTTTTTAGCATCATTGAGCTCTTTCTCTGCCGCATCGACCGTTCTCTGTCTTTCGTCCCTTTCGGCCTCTGCGCGTTCGAGCGCCTTACGTGCATCAGCGACTTCCTGATTGAACGCATCTAACTTATGCTGTTCAGCTCTTAGGGCTGCTTTCTTTTCAGATACGACCCCACGCTGAGACTCGATGTCCTTATCGAGCTGTTCGATCTCTGCGTTCTTGGATCCGATCGGCTCCTGTGCCGCATCGACGGCCTTCTGCGCCTCTTCGATCGCTCTCTGGGCCTCTGTTACTGCCGCTGTCTTTTCCGCTACCGTCACTTTTGCGGCATCGAGCTCTGCGTTTTTTGTGGCGACGATCCCATTGGCGCTCTCAAGCTCGGATGTCTTTGTCGCTACAACGGACTGTGCTTCTGTGACGGTCTGCTGTGCTGTTGCGACCTCCTGATCGACCGTCGCCTTGAAGCTCTCGGCTTCTGTGACGGCTCCGCTCGCTGCGTCGAGTGCGGCCTGTGCCGCATCGACGGCCTGCTCTGCCTGTGCGACGTGCTCGTCCGCGTTCATGTACTTATTGTAGTAGTCCATGAACTGAGCGTAATATTCATCGACACTATATGCCGTTCCAGAACCTCCGAACTGCTGTGTCCATGCTGGATTATATGTATATCCGTCTGTTGGTTTTGGTCCTCCATTTTCGCAGATACCTAAGCCTGTCAGACCGTTCGCTCTCTTCCAATTTCTATAGTGACCTGTCTGAACCCAAGGAAGTTTGAACTCATCATTATCTGTTTCCCACCATTGGCCTTGTGCTGCAAGTTTATCATAGATCGCGATCTTTTCTTCTCTAGTGAGGTCTTCATCTGCTTTCCCACCATAGTTCGCCTGAATCTCATCATAGACTGCTTTTTCCTGATCCACCCAAGCAACATATGGATCCTTATCTCCCCATGCGGCATTTTCCCCATAGCATTCAGTATAGAATGACTGGGTATGATCATATGTATGAGCCTCCATATTGGCAGTGATCTGAGCGTTTGCCATTGTATTATCAGAAACTGTAAAAGGAGAGAGGCCTTCTAAAGCACGACGTTCATTACAGTTCTTGAGAACTTCCAAAGAACGTTTCATGTTCTCTAAGGACGTCGCGTCTCCTGTAGCACCAATTTTTGTAAGACCGGCTGGAGTAGTATCCCAAGGACCCCAACCGTCCATTGTCGTTCCGCCATTGATGATCTCGATGGCTTTTGTGCTATTACGGCTCTCAAAGAAGCCTAATGAACCTTTCGCGATCTGAGCCTGTGCTTCAGACTGTGCTTCCTGCGCCTCTACAAGTGCGGCTCTCTTTGCATCGAGGTCGTTCTGTGCCTCCTGCTGTGCGGCTCTCTTTGCGTCGATCTGAGCCTGTGCGTCCTGCTGTGCCATGGTCTTCTCATTAAGGGCCGACTGTGCATTTGCTAGAGATCCGTTCGCTTCATCGAGCGCGGACTGTGCAGTGGCGACGTTCTGCTGTGCAAATGTCACTGCGTCCTCAGCGCCCTTCTGTGCGACCTGAGCGTCTGCGAGCGCCTTATCTGCGGCCGTCTTACTGTCTTTCGCTCCTGTGAGGATGAGGGTCTTTGCATCGAGGGTCGCCTGAAGTTCCTTTAGTTCATTCTGTAGTACCGGTGTCCTATTCACAAGGTCATCCAGAGCTTTCTGAGCCTTATCGACTTCTGTTCGTGCGGCCTCTACCTTTTTGAGCTGCGCCTTATATTCAGGGCTGGACTTATCTGCGTTCTTTTCTGCCTCTGCAAGAGCGGCTCTCTTCGCTTCGACATTCTTGATCGCATCATTCAAAGCGCTATGAGCAGAATCGTATTCTTTCTGTTTTGCGATGGTGAATGCCTGAGCGTCCTTATAGAGCCCATCTTTTTCAGTGACTGCCCTTTCGGCCGTGGTCACTCCGTTCTGCGCAGTGAGGAACTCGTTCTGGGCATCTGTGACTTTTGCCTGTGCCTTCTGCTTTTCTGTCGTAGCGTCTGAAAATCTTTGTCGGCGTTAGGGAATGCGGCTTCGATCTCATCCTTAGCTTTCTTCACACCGTCCGCCTCTTCTTTAGCATCCTTGAGGTCCTTATCTGCCTTATCTTTTTCAGATGTGGCGTTCTTTACTACCTCTTCTTTAGAATCGACCGTATCCTGTGCATCTTCTGCTTTCTTTCTAGCTTCTTCTTTAGATGCCTCAGCTTCTGTCACTTTATTTTCAACGGCCTCTGCCTTTTTATCCGCTTCCGTTCTTTTCTCAGAAGAATCTTTCTTGGATTCATCTACTTTCTCTTTTGCGTCGTCTGTCTCATTTTTTGCCATAGCGAGATTGTCCTGAGCGTCCTTGAGCTCGGCATTTCTTTGATCGAGCTCCTGTTTTGCATTGTCAAGATCGTTCTGAGTCTGATTGAGCTCAGGATTTTCTCCTATTACCTTCTCTGCATGTACCGTAGTTGGAAGAACTGATCCGATCGTTCCCGTCGCAATGGCTACCGCAGTTAATCTTTTTAAAGTTTTATTCATTGCACCCTCCTATTTCTAACAGATGATTCATGACATCCATCAAAAAATTCACCATTACAATAGATTATTGGGGGGGGAACGCAACCCTTTGAAATTAATTAACTTTTTTAATTTATTCCCAAAAAAAATCTTATCTTTCTAAGTATATTAACTTAGTCTGATAAGATTTTTTCTGTTATTTTTTATTGTAATTAAAACGGAATACAGCACAACCATATGCAGGTAATGGATAATCAATATGATATTCTTTACCATCACAATTTCCTACCTTTGCTGTATATGCTGTCTTTTTCTCTTTTGAAGAGACTGCACCATTCTCATCAAAAATAAGAGTATATCTTCCCTTCTTTGGTGCACCGACCATATAGTCCATACGTGCTACTGGAGTAAAGTTAATAACGAATAATAAGCATCCTTTACCATCTTTAGATTTACGAATAAAGGAGAAGATCGAACGACTTGCATCATCTGCATTAATCCATTCAAATCCATTCCAAGAATCATCTAATTCATACATCGCTGGATTCGAAGTATACATATGAAGAAGATCCTTCATAAAGTTCTGTAAATTATGATTTAATGGTCTTTCGCATTCTTCCCAACTTAATGGAACACTCTCATCCCATTCATGTTCTTGTCCAAAATCTTGTCCCATAAATAACAATTTTTTTCCAGCATGACCAAACATAAAAAGATAACCAGCTTTTAAGTTCGAGAACTTATCTTCACCTATACCTGGCATCTTATTAATCATAGAACACTTCAAGTGAACTACTTCATCATGTGATAGAACAAGAATAAACTTCTCACTTGTTGCATAAGACATACCAAACGTCATCTTATTATGATTATCTTTACGGAAATACGGATCTAATTTCATATAATCCAAGAAATCATGCATCCATCCCATATTCCACTTATAAGTAAAACCGAGTCCATCATTTTCTGGTTTTTCAGTAACTTTTGGCCAAGCCGTAGATTCTTCCGCAATAATGATTGTTCCATCTTTGCGACCACGGATAACAGAATTCAAATGCTTAAAGAATTCAATCGCATCTAAATTTCCATTTCCACCATATTTGTTCGGAATCCATTCTCCATCTTTTCTACCATAGTCTAGATATAGCATCGAAGCAACCGCATCGACTCGTAATCCATCAATATGATATTCATCAAACCAATATAAAGCATTACCAATCAAGAAGTTCTTTACTTCATTTTTCGAATAATCAAAAATCTTAGTACCCCAATCCGGATGTTCTCCCATTCTAGGATCCGCATATTCATACGTTGGTGTGCCATCGAATAAAGCAAGTCCATGTGCATCCTTCGGGAAATGAGCTGGTACCCAATCTAATATAACTCCAATTTTATGACGATGTAGGTAATCCACAAAATACTGGAAATCTTCTGGTGTACCATAACGACTCGTTGGAGCGTAATATCCTGTAACCTGATATCCCCAAGATCCATCAAATGGATGTTCTGCAATTCCCATCAGTTCTACGTGCGTATATCCCATATACTCACAATAGTCCGTTAACTGTTCCGCTGCTTCCCGATAGTTTAAAAAACCATCTGGAGTTCCATCCTTCTTTTTACGCCAAGATCCTAAATGACATTCATAGATTGCCATCGGGCTTGCAAAGGTATTCTTCTCCGCACGTTTTTTCATCCATGTTGTATCTTTCCAACAGAATGAATCAATAGAAGCTGTACTAGAAGCTGTTCCTGGCCGCATTTCTGCTGAAAAAGCATATGGATCTGCTTTATACAACAGTTCATCTTTTTCTGTTAAAATGGCGTATTTATAAAGCTCTCCATATCCCATTCCTTCTATGAATCCTTCAAAGATACCAGAAGTAGATAGTGGCAACATATAATTGGCTTTCGGATTCCAATGATTTCTTTCACAAACAATCGAGACTGCTCTTGCATGAGGAGCCCATACTGCAAAATGCATTCCTTTCTTTTCATTTAAAGTTGCACGATGTGCTCCCATTTTTTGATAAATTTTATAGTTTCTTCCCTCACCAAATAAATAACGATCATATTCTGTTAAAAAAGCTGGGTCTAATGGTACATCTTTTTTTACAGCCTTTTTTACCGTTCTTTTTTTGGTTGCATCAGTTTTCTTAATTGGCATAACAGATACTCCTTTAATTATGTTGTTAAATTATTCTCTTCCCATATTATACACATAAATAGATTCTCTATCGACTATCGTTTTTATGATGATTGGTCATTCTCTTGTAAACGTCTAAAAAATATTTTATATCTTTGTCTTTTCGCTAAAATAGAATTATGAAGGTACAATAAAATGATTGATGAAAAAGTAGAAGAACAAAAAAATACACCGAATTCTCTTCTCATTGATGTACGTGAAAAAGACGAGTTGCAGAAGGACATATTCCTGCTGCTATCAATATTCCTCTCTCTTCCATTCAGACAATCACCCAAATTATAGAAGATCGTGATAGAACTCTTTTTATCTATTGTCGTAGTGGCGCAAGAGCGAACACAGCTCTCATGATTCTACAACAGTTAGGGTATACTCATGTCTTAAATATAGGTGGAATTCTCGATTATACAGGTCCGGTCAAAAAATAATATAATTTAACAGAGTAAGAATTGTACGAATAACGTTCGCACATGGTATAATCGAAACGCTGTATGAGGTGATAAAATGAGCGATCGTAACAATATTTATTTATTATTAGAAGAAATTCATGAACAAGTCTATCCGAATGAAACCGTTGGCGATTTCTTAAAAGAAATGAACCGTCTGATTGGTCCATTCGACAGTCTTTCCGATGGAGAGTTCGTCACAAGATTGAGCGGCTATCAGAAGAGCCCGTTCCACATTTAATTCATGAGCTGCTTCGGCAGCTTTTTTAGAAAGAAGAAACAATGCCAAGAGAATTAAGCGAAATTCAGGAGATTGAACGCTCCATTGTCAAAAAATATCGTAAAGAACTATGGGCACCATTCTTAACAGCTATCAACCGTTATCACTTGATTGATCAAAATGATAAAATTGCTGTTTGTATTTCAGGTGGAAAAGATAGTATGTGCATGGCTGCAATGTTCCAGATATTACAGAAGCATTCTAAAATACCATTTGAAGCTGTCTATTTGATCATGGATCCAGGCTATAGTCCTGCCAATCGGATTCAGATTGAAGAAAACGCTAAGAGACTAGGTCTCAACTATACAATCTATGAAACAGATATCTTTGCGGTATCTGATCATATGTGTAAAAAACCTTGTTATCTATGTGCACGTATGCGACGTGGCCATCTCTACAATCGTGCCAACGAACTCGGTTGCAATAAGATTGCCTTGGGTCATCATCTAAATGATGTTATCGAAACAACCTTAATGTCGATGTTTTGGTCCAGTAAGCTAGAAACCATCGTACCCAAAGCCAGAAGTGAGAACTTTGAAGGTATGGAACTAATTCGTCCTCTCTATGGAATTAAGGAAGATGCCATTAAAGCCTGGGCTCGTTATAACAACTTTACATTTATTCAATGTGCTTGTTCTTTTACCGATTCCTTACATAACGAAAACGAATCGATTTCTAAAAGACAAGAAACAAAGCTGTTGATCCAAGAACTAAAAAAACAGAATCCTGAGATTGAAGATAATATCTTCCGCGCTCTTCATGCTGTGCATCTGAAATGTTTCCCTGGTATGGTCATTCAAGGACAGCACTATGATATGGATACCTTCTATTCCAATGAAGAAAAGGACATTCCAAATCCTTATAGACAAAAACAAAAATGAGTCCCTTCAATTGAAGTGACTCATTTTTTATATTTTATAATACAGAATGACCTGTACGTGCTAATTCACTTTCGTAAAAATAGCGCTCAATAATCAAAGCAACATCCTGAATTGCCACATCTCCATAACGTGCTGTCGAAATATAATTCATACCATCCAAATATCCATCCTGGTATTTAATCTGATAAAGTCCAGAATCATCACGTAATTTAACGTACATTCCTTTTTTCATCATTTGAATCATAGATTCTTTCTTAACAGATAATTTATTTCTATCTTTTTCTGTCAAAGAAGGGAAATCATAATATTTCGATTCGATTGCGGAAATATTAAAGAAAATTTTTTTATCTGCTTTTGCACGAGAGCGTAATTGTGAAAGTCTCTGTTCTTTCTTAATGAGAGCAGAAGTATCTTTTGCTTTTTTCTTTTCATAAGCAAAAAGCACTTTCTTCAATTCATCTGCAACTTTTTGATATTCCTTTTTACATTTCTTATCCGGCTCTTCCTGAATCGCTTCCAAAGTACGATTATAGTCGTCTTTAAGCTGCCAGTATTCCGTGTCTGTAGTAATACGTTTTGACATAGTTCCGTCTCCTGTTTATAGGATACCATATCTGCATGACCGGAAATAGACTTTTATTCTTTACCGTTCCAGCAGTATGTACAAAGATCTTCTTCTGGAAGACCAGTTGCACGAATCATATCATCAAGGCGATTGAACTTCAAAGAAGAGAAGCCCATCTTATCCCTCATGATATCCAACATCTTATGGTAACGATCTGAATCTGGATTTGCATAATCATCCAAAATTGTACGATCTACTTCAACACCTTCTTCATCTGCAATAATACGTCTTGCAATCAATTCCATATCGGATGTAGAACGTGAGAAGTTAATATACTTACAACCAAATAAAATTGGTGGACAAGCTGGACGTACATGAACTTCTTTTGAACCACGGTCATATAAGAAATCTGTAGTCTCTCTTAACTGTGTACCACGAACAATCGAATCATCGATTAAGAGGATTCGTTTTCCTTTTACCAGTTCTTCAATTGGAACAAGCTTCATCTTAGCAATCAGATTGCGCTTAGACTGAATAGTTGGCATAAAAGAACGAGGCCAAGTTGGCGTATATTTAATAAATGGACGAGAATATGGAACATGTGATTCATTCGCATAACCAATCGCATGAGCAATACCAGAATCTGGCACACCTGCAACCGTATCTAAATCATCGATTGTAAGTCCATCACGCTCTGCCATATATTTACCACAATTATAACGCATGAGCTCTACGTTCATGCCTTCATAACGGCTAGGTGGATAACCATAGTATGTCCAAAGGAATGTACAAATACGCTTTTTCTTACCTGGCTGAACAAGTACAGAGCATCCTTCTGGTGTCATAATATCAATTTCACCAGGACCTAGTTCATGAACTTGAACATAACCCAATTTTTCAAACGCATAGGATTCAAAGCTTGCACAATATCCTTCTGGTTTCTTACCAACACTAATCGGTGTACGACCATACTTATCACGCGCAAGATAAATTCCCTTAGGTGTCAGCAACATGATTGACATAGAACCATCAATCACACTCTGCGCATACTGAATACCTTCGATAATATTATCCTTCTGGTTGATCAAGGCTGCAGTCACTTCTGTCTTATTGATCTCATTACCACTCATTTCCATAAAATGAGTATTTGTCGTTCCTAAGATTTTCTCAACGATTTCATTTGTATTATTGATACGTCCTACCGTACCGATCGCATATGGACCATGGTGAGAACGAACAACTAATGGCTGTGGATCATAATCGGAAATACATCCAATACCAAGATTACCTTCCATTTCCTGAACATCCTGAGTGAACTTTGTTCGGAACGGAGAATTCTCAATGTTGTGGATTGCACGAATAAATCCATTTTTTCCATACAATGCCATACCAGCACGACGTGTGCCTAAATGTGAGTGATAGTCTGTTCCATAGAAAAGATCAAAAACGCAGTCTTCCTTCAAAGCTGCACTGAAGAAACCTCCCATATTTCTTACTCCTCCGCTTCTAAAAAATAACTACAATATCATAACATGGAATATATAAAAATAAGAAGTACTTTATAAGTATTAATACACAAATTCCGTTTTTAGGAACTCAGCATCATATTTACGTGCGATACTATCTAATTCATCCGCAGCTTCAATATAATCCTCAATAAACGGACGACGCGTTGTAATTTCTGCTTCTCTCTCCGTTTCCCCTTCTGGTAAAGATCGCGACGTATGATATTCAATCGCTTTATCTTTTAAATAGAAGCCACAGCCCTCTATACATGGTATCTCTTCTAATTCTTTATTTACATTTTTTTCTTGTTCCGAATCTAATTTCAAATTTCGATACAAGAATGCAGTCACATCTCCCACACGAGTACCATCTCCTTCTTTCAAAATAAGAAATGTATAAGGGAACGAAGCCACTACATCTTCATGTTTAAAAATTTCTTCCATTATTCTTCAATCAGATCCTCCAAAGCATCCGCAAACATACGTACCGCCTGCAATGGTGCCGCAAACTGCACATGACAATCCGCAACCGCAGCATCAACATTTACCTCTTGTTGATTACGAATAGATATTTCTAAGAATCCCTTTAATCGATTCTCAAATAAAGCTGCTTTATCCTGTACCCCGGCCAGAATACCAGTAATACCTCGTAAAAATTCCTGTACATCTAAAATATTCTGTTCACAGCTCTCACTACCCGTAAAGGCATCTCCTATCTGAATTGCTAATGTATATTTTAAAGTATTTACATTTTTATCAATAACACAGATAATAACTTTTCCATTCTGTGTATCTAATACTGCATTTTCCATATAATTTACCTCATGCCTATTTCCAATAGGCAATGTGTTTTATACCATTATAAAAAAAGTTTTTCAATCTACTTTCCCTAACATAAAACAAGTTATCATACAAAACACAAAAACTGTCATTTATGCCGTGTTCTATGGAACTTATTCCATAGATAACGCAACATCAACAAGCAAGATGTTATCAATGCGAATGCGTATCCTGCGAAGCCTAATAATGGTATGCCAAATACTTTTGGTCGCATATCTACTGTACAAATGATACTTGAAGATACAAGTAATGCAGCAATACAAAGTCCAATCATGAGATTACGAACAGCAGACCGAACGACTTCTGTAAATTCACTCGAAGTATGTAATTGTATATTCATATGACTCTGCCCAGCTAAATATTCTTTTAAAATATCTGCCGTCAAAGATGGAATTTCATAAGATTTCCGTAACATCTTATATACAGAACGACCATCTTTTTTCAATTCTTCTTTCCAATCGATATCTTCAAGCTTTCGATCCATAATACGATTAGATGCAATCTCGGCCATATTTAGATCAGGGCTGATTTCGGCAAGAACTCCTTCCACATGCGCAAGACCTCGCACGAGCATTGTCATACCTCTTGGCATGCGAATGGAATTATTCTTCATAATTTCTAGAAGAGCTCCTGCTTCATCCGCAATATTGATTGAACCAAAACCCGAATTTCCATACTGTTCCAGGAATCTTTTTAAGTCACGATATAGGGCTGCACGATCTGGTTCATTGCGGAACTCTCCAATCTCCATAACCGCATTTTCAACCATTGTAATATCTTGTAAAGCAATTCCTTGAATGCCTTTTACCATCACTTTACGATCATGTTCCGAAAGACGTCCCATCATTCCCATATCGATCCATACAATCTTCCCATTGCGAATTTTAACATTTCCTGGATGAGGATCTGCATGAAAGAAACCATCTTCCATAACTTGTTTGATAAAACTATTTACAAACTTTTCACCTATCTCATCTAGATCATATCCCTGTTTCCTAAGAGAGACTGTATCATTGATACTATAGCCATCAATATATTCCATGACGAGAACCTTATTCGTGCAATAGGCTGGATATAACTTCGGAACACCTACATAAGCGACATCTTTATTATAGTGACGAAATTCTTCCATATTCGCCGCTTCTTTCAGAAAATCCATTTCTTGTTGTGCTACAGCCCACATTTCATCGAGTACCATATCTAGATCAACAAGAGACTTTAAATCCCCAATCGGTAATACAAACTTCACAAGACGATGTAACAAAGCAATATCTCGACTCATCGTCTCATATATATTCTTGCGTTGAACTTTAATGATGACCTGGTCTCCATTCATAAGTTCTGCTCGATGTACTTGTGCGATGGACGCAGAACCAAGTGTATGTGGATCGATAGATTTAAAAAAGCCCGCCCATTCTTCCCCGAGCGATTCGCATAGAACTTCTTTCACCGTTTCAAAAGGCATAGGAGTGACTTCTGAATTCAACTTCATCAGCTCATCACAATATGCTTTTGGCAAAAGATCACTGTGCAATGACATAATCTGCCCAAGTTTAATAAATGTCGGACCCATTTCTTCAAGAATTATCCGAAGTTTTTCCGGTGAGACGCCTCTCTGCACTTTATTGCGTAACAGTATATCTCTAATTTCTTTTAAACGAGATTCCTGTGGTTTGCAATCCTCCTGCTTTGATTTGTTCTCTACCATGAATTTTTACGCTTCCTCTGAATGATCTTCTTTTGTTTCTGGTTCTTCTGTTTCTGCGCATTCTACAGTTTCTGTTTTCGCATTTTCACGTGCAGAAATCAAATCTTTTAGTTTGGCAAGATCCGAGTCAGAAAGACCATTCACCAGATTTGTAATTTCCTCATCTGCTCTTTCTTGTCTAGCAACTTCTTTTTTATAACGAAGTTCCTGTTCGAGAGCTTTCCCTTGTTCCACTGTCAACTCTCCCTTTTGAACAAGAGAATCTACAATCTCTGAAGATTTCTCAACTGCTACAGCAGCTGCACCGACACCAGCTAATAATGTCTTTTTAAGAATATCTGTAACACTCATTTTAATTATCCTCCAAAAATCTTTTCTACCTTTAGTATAGATTTATTTTTTCGGTATTTCCACCTTATTACTCATAAGTCATACATAACTTACGGACTGTCGTTTCATCAGGCATTGCCGAACGAGATTGCGTTGTTATTGCACCAACATAATTTGCGATACGGATTGCATCCGATAGACTCTTTCCTTTTTGTAACATAGCAATTACCGTACCGATATGAGCATCTCCTGCGCCTGTCCCATCCACCGCTTCTACTGGAAATGCAGGTTCAAAAAGCACATGCGGTCCATCTGTATATGCCGTACCATTCGCACCATCCGTCACAATACATATATTATGTGTCTGTTCTTGGATGCCTTTTGCACAGTCCTCTAAAGACAGCGAAGGATTTTTTAGTATCACACATGCTTCTTTTCGATTCAAATGCAAGATTGGATGTAAATTCCAAATTCGCTGGATACGGTCTTTCGGAATCGCAGAATAACAAGGACCAATCGCAAAGAAAATTTCTTTTCCTGGATTTTCTTCCAAAAACTGAACAATTGTATCCCCCGTCTTTTCTTCTAACTCGAAGCCACTTATATAAATAAAATCATATATATCGCCATCAATTGTGGAAAAGTACTCTGGATAGAACACATATTCTGTTCCATGATGCGAAAGAAAACTACGATTTCCCTTTTTATCCACAAGACAAACGCATACACCATTCTCTTCAGAACTTTTTATCGCCGATTCCATATGTAAAGCTGCTAATTTTTCTTTCACGAAATTTCCATAAATTCCTGTTCCAACTGGCGCAAGTAGAGTAAATGGTACGTCTAAGATTCGTAATAGATTGGCACAGTTCGCTGCACATCCTCCTAATGACATGCACATATAATCTGGCTCGATGTCCTCCTCTATACCTGGAAGATGATCGATATATAAACTAAGATCCGCACAAGCAGACCCAACCACTAATGTTCTTTTCATAACTCACCTAAAAGAAAAAGTGGTTGGAATCCCAACCACTTTTTCGTGGATTAAAGAAGTGTCTCGCCTGCTTTTACTTCTGTAACAGACTTATAATTAAATTCACGATTTGTAGGATTCTCTGTAACAATTAACATTGTTGTAACAGGGAAACCTGCTTCTTTAACTGTATCGAGATCTACATTGACAATTGGCTGACCAGCTTTAACTGTATCACCCTGGTTAGCTAATTTTTCAAATCCCTTTCCATCAAGAGAAACTGTGTTGATACCAATATGAACAAGGATACCTGTTCCATCGCTCATACGAACTGCAAATGCATGTCCACTTGGGAAAACAACCTCTAATACACCATTTGCTGGTGAAACAACCTGACCATTCTTTGGTTCAAATGCGATTGTCTTACCCATCATTTCCTGTGCGAATACAGGGTCACTGATCTGATCGTTCGAAACAAGTGTTCCTTCTACTGGTGCTACGACTGTCTTATCGTTTGTCTCAGCAGAATCCTCTTTTTTGAATAAGTTCTTGAAAAATGCCATCTTCTTTTCCTCTTTTCTTTTGTTAGTAATTTGTCAAATTAAGTGCAACATCTAATGTGAGTTTATAATTTC
>CAUWDF010000020.1:0-21469 GCA_963557245.1 uncultured Bulleidia sp. | reverse complement strand
ATGGACTTTTATTTTTTATAAGTGTTGCACTTAAAATGATAATTCATCTATATGATTATACCCTTCTTTTCTAGAAGCGACAACTGCAATTCCATTTTTTTAATGAACTGCGCGCTCCACCGAAAGAACGGATTCTACCTTGCGTATATTCGCCATGACTGTATTCAAATGTTCTACATTATGAACACGTAATGTCATTGTGATACGACATGTAAGAGTTTCATGATTCACAGTTGCATTGACCGACTCCATCGGTGCTTTATATTGAGAAATGACTGTCACAATATCGGTCAATAAGAAACTTCTATCCATCGCTTCTATCACAATATCAGAATCATAGAAACGCTCATTGTTCCCCTCGTCCCACTCGACATCAATTAAATGCGCATTCGGGCCTTGAATATTTGGACAATTAGCACAATGTACTTTGACACCTTCACTCTTTGTGATAAAACCTTTGATTTGATCGCCCCAAACTGGCCTACAACATTGTGCAAGAGACATTTTTATATTATCAATTCCAGGCACAATCAATCCATTGGAAGAATTGTGTAACTTTGGAACCTCTCTTTCCAAAATCCTCTGTACAGCCGCATTGTCAGAAACTCTAGATTTCGAACGTGTCAACTTCTCGCAGACAATCGTCGGATTGATTGATTTAACTGAGATTCCATACATAAAATCAATATAATTACCAACTTGGAAATCACGATAGATATTCTCTAAACGCTTTTTATCCATATATTCTTTGGGATTAAATCCACGTTTTGTCAATTCTTCACGTAATAATTTTTCGCCTTCTTCAATATTTTCCGCACGTTTTTCTGTTTCTTTCTTCTGCAGATAGTTACGGATCTTATTACGCGCTTGATTTGTCTTAACAAATTTCAACCAATCTTCTGAAGGACCAGAACCTTTACGTACTTTAATCGAAACAACGTCACCTGTCTTCAATTCTGTATTCAATGGAACCATTAAACCATTTATGACTGCACCAACACATGTATGACCAACATCTGTATGAACTCGATATGCGAAATCAATTGGTGTCGCTCCATTTGGTAAATCGATAACCCTTCCCATCGGAGTCATAACATATACATTTGCTTCAAAGACATCGTGCTGTAAAGTTGCCATATATTCAGAAGCAGAAGTATTTTCAGCATCTTCTTCGGAATAAATAGCAAAGTTCTTGAACCAAGAAAGCTTATTTTCAATTTCTTTCTGTTCTTCTTTCGCATTATAACGAGAACCTTCTTTATAACGCCAATGCGCAGCAACACCTCGTTCTGCAACAGCATCCATTTCTTCTGTACGTATCTGCACTTCAAAAATATTGCCATCATCTCCGACAATCGAAGTATGTAAGGATTGATACATATTTGTTTTTGGAACCGCAATGTAGTCCTTCATACGATTTGGAATTGGCTTATACTTCGCATGAATATAACCAAGTATCTCATAGCAATGAACATCGGTATCGGTAACGATACGAATCGCTAATAAATCTAAAATTTCATCAAAACGTTTATGTTTTTTGACCATCTTGTTATAGATGGAATAAAGATGTTTTGCTCTTCCAAAAATGCGGAAAGGAAGATGTTCACTTTTCAACATTGTTGTAATCTCAGCAATCATATGATTTACAGCTGCATCACGTTCTGTCTTTTTCGCTTCTACTAAATGAGCAATTCGATAATACTCTGGACGATTTAAATAATAGAAACAAAGATCTTCTAATTCGTTCTTAATGGCACTAATACCTAAACGATGTGCAATTGGTGCATAGACATCTAAAGTTTCTGCCGCAATACGCTTTTGAGACGCTTCTGGTTGGTATTCCAACGTACGCATATTATGAAGACGGTCGACCAGTTTTATTAAAATGACACGAACATCCTTTGCCATCGCAATAAAAATCTTACGATGATTTGCAGCCTGATATTCTGGATCATCTTTCCCCTTAAATTTTAACGTTCCAATTTTTGTGACAGCTTCAACTAGATCTGCGATTTCTTCATCAAAGTCCTGTGCCAGCTCATCATGAGAAATACCACAATCCTCAATCGTATCATGCAAAAAACCTGCAGCAATTGTTTTCGGTCCTACACGTAGTGTTGCAAGAATATATGCAACGTTAATCAAATGGACGATATACGGCTCACCCGATTTACGGAATTGACCGGCATGATGCTCGGATGCATAATTTGCTGCCTTTGCAATCAAAGCCAAGCTAGACGGATCATGAATATATAGGCCTGCTTCACGCATGACATCATCAATACCTGCATTTTTATATTGTGCCATATATACCTCCCCCGTATTTCTTTTATTATATCGAAAAAATGCAAAAAAAATCGAAGAAAACTCTTCGATTATATATATATACTTAATTATCGCTCATTTTAAGTAAACTGCAGACGTTATAATTCTTAAGAACCTCGCGACCACGCATACCATTACCATATAACTCAATAACAAATGCGCATCCTGCAACAACTCCCCCAAGTTCTTCTACCATCTTAGCAGATGCCTCTGCAGTACCACCTGTAGCTAAAAGGTCATCTACAATAAGAACTCTCTGCCCTGGTTTGATTGCATCTTTATGTAAGCACACTTCATTAGAACCATATTCAAGATCATACTTACAAGAAATTGCTTCACGTGGTAATTTACCAGGCTTTCTGACTGGTGCAAAGCCAACCCCTAATTCGAGAGCTGCAGGGCAACCAAAAATAAATCCTCTTGCTTCTGGACCAACAACAATATCTGCCTTAACTTCCTTGCCGAAAGCAACAATCTGGTCAATTGCTTCGTGATATGCTTCTGGATCCTGAACAATTGGAGTAACATCACGGAACAGAATTCCTTTCGATGGGAAATCCTGAATCGATGCTACATAATCTTCAAGATTTAATGACATTTTAATATCCTCCGTATTTCACGTTGTCTATTATACAACAATTCGAATCATAGTTTTCACATCAGATCTTCAACTATCATCTGAAGTGAAACAATTCCTCTAAAATGATTGATTTTTAAAGTTCCAATTACACGCAATAATATATCTGGACAATACAAACCACGGTTCTTATATACAACAGCATCTAATTTACAATGTCCACAATCAATCGTATAGCGTACTGTACCTGTTGTTTCTTTCTTACAAAGTACAATTGGATTTTCCACAACAAAGTTCGGTTCAATCATATCTTTTGGATATGGTGATAAGCAGGATAAATCTGCAATACTATCGAAATCAATACAATTTGGATCAATCACAATTGCAGTCTTTTCAGGTTCTTCATAAGTAAAGGGATTCGTTTCCATCTTTTTCTGTACTTTTTCTAAGAATAATGACATATCTTCTTTTTTTATGGAGATACCAATCGCAGCTGGATGTCCACCAAAAGATTGTTTTTCTTCAAAATCCGAAAAAAAGTCAAACATATTAAAACCTGGAACAGACCGTCCACTTCCCTTATATACTTCGCCATTTTCTGCCATTACAACTACAGGTCTATGATATTCGTTAGCAATTTTTCCAGCCACAAGGCCACATATCCCCTCATGAAAAGAAGAATCATATATCACTGGGAGTTTATCTTCATTCATCTTTTCTTTTGCAATCACAGTCATTTTTTCCGATAACTGCTTTCTTTTACGATTGACATTATTCAAAGCATTTGAATAACTCTGAATGGCATTTTGATCTTTACATAAGAGATATTGCACTAACGTATTGACATTGGAACGATCATTTAAACGTCCAACACTATTCAATTTCGGAACAATACTAAATGCAACATCAATCTCCTCTGCAGAAGTAGCAGGATAGACCAATGTCGACAACGAACGAGGAATCCCTCTTCGTAATAATTGCAAACCACACTTTACAATCTTTCTCGTCTCACGCCATAAAGGCATTACATCTCCAATCAATGCAACAGCACATAATGTGACTCTTTCATCGTCTGCTTCACCAATAAGATTGCGAGAAATCTCCAAGGCTACTCCTGCTCCGGAAAGATAAGCAAAATCTTCTTCCATATATTGTGGATGAACTACAATAGGTGCTTCAATTTCTTCTTCGATGGTATGATGATCTGTCACAATGACATCGATTCCATATTCTTTTGCTTTCAAAAGAGCCTGATGTGCCTTTACCCCATTATCGACAGTAATAATCAATGTATATCCTTTTTGATAAGCAGCTGTTACGGTTTCTGCCGAGAGACCATAACCTTCTTTAAAACGATCTGGAATATAATAGCCATTTACAATTTCTAGCATATCCAAAGTCTTTTTCATAATTGCAGTCGAACAGATTCCATCCGCATCATAGTCTCCTGCTATCATAACTTTTTCATTATTTTGTTTTGCTCGTAATATACGTTCGCAGGCCCGTATAACACATTCTGCATGCGAAGTAAAAAGACGTTCTTCCCCTCTTAACAGTTCTTCCATTTGTTCTGAGGATAAGGAAGAGGCTTTTAAAAGCATTGAAGTTAAAACCCCTGTCCCATACTGACTCTGTATATCTGACGCATCTATATTAACAATTTTCCAATTCATGAAAAGCTAACTTTTTAAAGATATCTCCTCTCTGTTCAAAATTTTTAAAATGATCATAAGAACTTGCTGCTGGAGAAAGAAGTACCGTATGTCCAGCCTGTGCTAGTTCTCTTGCTTTTTGCACAGCTTCTTCTAACGTATCGACTACAAACAGACCTTCTCTTAAAAGAGATTTTTCTTTCATCTCTTCATAAATTCTTTTTCCACTCGCATACATAAATACAACATTCACTGTATCTTTTGCTAGATATTCTTCTAGTTCATCGTATTCGATACCTCGATCCATTCCTCCAACTAATACAACATCTACATTTTCAATCGAACGAAGTGCTTGAATCGTTGCTTGCCCAATTGTAGAAATAGAATCATTTACATAGCAAATTCCATCACATATCCCAAGATTTTCTAAGCGATGATGTAAAGGCTGGAATTCCGTGATAGCCTGTAAGATATCTTTATCTGCAACATGATATTGTTTTGCAATATAATAAGCAACTGCTAGATTCTGATAGTTATGATTCCCAATGAGTGCACATTGCTTCACATTCAAATGTGCTCCAGGAATAAATAGTTCTTTATCTTTGGCATAAACATCTTTTCCAATCAGCACCGGCCGATTTGGACAACGATCGATATACTGTGTCAAACTCTCGTTAAGAATAGATATATCCCCCTCTTTTTGATTCATAATATTATGGAATTTTGCTTCTCCATATTTTTCAAAAGAGGAATAATGATCTAAATGTTCTTCAAAAAGATTCAAATATACACCGATATGGGGAGAATATGGACAAAACTCTAACTGATGACAAGAAATCTCAAATGCTGCTAAAGCCCCTTTTTCCATATCATCAATGGCATCAAAACAAGCTCTACCAATATTTCCAACTAGCACAGTTGGATATTTCTTAGCTAATAAAGCCGCTGTCAAAGATGTTGTTGTTGACTTTCCTTTTGTACCAGTAATACCAATTGTACGATTTGCATAATGTTTCAGGAACAATTGTGTTTCCCCACACAGATGTGGAATGCGTGCTGGATCTTTTACAACAATTCCAGGTGCTTTCATAACTAGATCATAAGTCTCAAATGAAATATCTGCATCCGAAATACAGATTGTATGGACTGTCTCATGTTCGGCCAATTCTCTTCCTTTTCCACCATCCGCAATTGTAACGATTTGTTCTGGTAATAAACGACGAATGAAACGATAGGTTGCTTTCCCTTCTATGCCATATCCCCAGATAAGAATATTCTTACCTTCAAATTCTCTTTTCCAATCTTCTAAACTCATTTGCATTCACACAACTTTCTTTTTAAAAGAGAAGCATACTGCTCAGGTAAATTATTTTCTTCGTTATATGCCGTCATCTCTACATTTTTATCTTTATAAGCTTCAAAATAAGAAGTTTTACAATATTTTTCATATAAGTAAGGCAATCTTTGATCATTTAATCGATACGCACGTATGGACATACAAATAGCCACATTGACTTCATCACGTGTACCGACACATTCAAAAGGTTTGTCATCTGTTATTCCAGTCAACTGTTCAAAAAGATTTGTCATTTCTGGATCATCTAGCATATTACGGCCAAATATCTGAACAACTTCCTCTTCTGGTAAATACGCAGACATCATAATACATACAAAAAGACATTTTGCACAATGTCCACACCATATTCCCTTTTTACTTCCAACATTACAAGAACGGAATACAGAATGATATGGTTTTAAACAAGAAAAGAGACCTGCAATCTGTAATTCACTTAATGGACGTAACAATGAAAAATAACGTATGGAATCATCAAGATATCGATGACAATACCAATAGAAATCTTCTTCAAATTCATACGATTTGGAATACTGATGATTGACTGTAGAACCTTTAATTGTCGATTCGTTTGCGGAAGATTCATTCGATAAGGTAATATATTTTCTGCCATATACTACTGCTGTCATATAGGAAGCAAACGCAACCATTGCACTAAATGGTGTATGACCATTTAAATACCCTTCTTTATTAAAAGCTAACATGCGAGGATCGAGCGAACGCAATGCAATAAGAAGATCTTTTCCTTCTTCATATCCAGCTGCATGTGCAGAATTTACAGCACTGATGACAGGATTGATGATAAAGGCACAGTTATCTTCTTTATAGTCTTGCAAAAGATCTAATGTAACAAAAGAATCCTTTCCTCCACCAACAGGTATTAGATTTCCTTTTGGTTCCACTGTATAATCTGTTCCTATATTCTCTTTTCCATTGCTAGAGAGATTCATAAACCCTTCGGAATCTAATGGAATATGATTGATATAGAAATATTCTCCTAAGCCATGGAAATAGAGTTTCTTCCACCAGTGAATCTGCTCATCATCTAAATGCCCACATTCAACCACAACATTTGGAGCACCCGTTATCTTCCAATAAGAAATCAACTCAACCATACCAAGCGAAAATACAGCATCTTTAAATAATTTTGTATCTTTCCAACTATGATCACCTGCTTGTATTGGTAAAGTAAAAACAGGTTCAAATTCCGAGAGGCCTTCGATTTCAAAGAAATAATGAATCTCTAATGTATCTTCTGTTACATCGATCGTGTACTTATGATAATAAAAATTCTTATATCTTTCTTTTAATTCTTGCCAGTTCATATATTATATCCTCCCTAGTAATTCTATAACTTCACATAAACTATCACAGCGATAGTCTAAAACTTGCTCCATCTCCTCATCTGGTATGATTGTGTCTTGGATGAACACAGAATGCATATTAGCTCGATGGGCTGCTAAAATTCCTTGCTTTGAATCTTCTAATACTAAGCATTCTTCTGGTAGGACGCCAAGTAAATTAGAAGCTTTTAGAAAAATTTCTGGATCTGGCTTACCATGTACAATACTATCTCCTCCAATAATACAATCAAAAGATAATGGTACAGAAACGGAATGTAATAAAGTAGAAACATATTCTTTTTCCGAGGAAGAGCATACTGCACGATGTATATGCTTTTCCTCTAAAAAGTGAACGAGTTCTACCAATCCTTTTTTATTTAATGTATCTTTCGGAAACGAAGACCAGAACGAAAGATCAAATCTCTTCTTTCTCATCACAAGAGAAATCTCATTTAAATGTGGTGTCTCGTTTAAGAATGCTGAAATATCCACTCCTTTTTTTGCACCTGTAATGTTTTGAAAAAAAGTATCCGATAACTTCTCTCCGTATTTTCTTGCTTCTTCTCTCCACATATCTTGTGATATCTGTTCTGTGTTGAACATCAGACCATCACAATCAAATAATACTGCTTTCATCTTTGTCATATAAAACCTCAAAAAAGCAGTGACCAAAGTCACTGCTTCTATTATACATGATTATGCGTTGATACCCTTAATCGTATATTCATCAAGTACTTCTTTTTTTGTATTATCTTTCTTTACTTTTTTAGACTTATCCTTTGGCTTATGGTGTGTTCTCAAATATCTCCATACAGATGGTGCAATGAACATAGAGGAGAATGTACCAGAGATCAGACCAATGAACATAGCTAATGTAAATGTAATAATGGATTTAGAACCAAGAACAATCAAAAAGATTACTGGTAACAATGTTGTTAAAGAACCAAATACAGATACCCAGATTGTCTGGTCAACTGATTCGTTTACAACTGCATCATAATCCTCCGCTTTAAAGTTCGCAGTCTTCTTATCTTTTACATTTTCACGGATTCTATCGAAAACAATAATCGAGTTATTAATCGAATAACCAATAATTGTCAACAAGACAGATACCAAGTCAATATTAACTTCGAGACGGAAAATAGCAAAGAATGCAAGTACTATCAGGACATCATGCACAAGTGCTACAAGACATCCAATAGCATAATCCAACTCATAACGGAATGTAATATAAATCAGCATTGCAATCCAAGCAACAAGTGTCAGAATCAATGCTTTGCGAACAAGGTCTTTACCAACAACTGGAGTAACCACGTTATCACCAGGTTCTTCACCATAGACTTCCTTCAAATCGGATTTGAGTTCTGTTAACTGTTTTGTATCTAAAGATTCTGTAGTAACAGCATAGACTGTATTTTCGCCAGCAGACTGATAACGGAAATGCTTATAACCCAGATCTTCCATTTCATTTTGTACATCATCCACAGTAATTGGATTTTCGGAATTTATTGTTAACTTTGTACCAGAAGAGAAATCAATACCTAAATTTACAAATCCATTTCCTGTAACGGTCTGAAAGATACCACATAATAATGCAGCAGCAAGTACAACAACAGCTGCACGGATAACATTCTTAGCCATGCTAACATAATTCCACTTTGGTGTGCCTGTATAGAACTGTTTTTCACCCTTCGACACATCTGGAATCTGGTTCTTTTTAACTCCAAACCATTCTGGATGTCCATCAACAATATGAGAATCTACGACAAGATCCATTAAGATACGAGACAAACCAACATTAATCAACATTGTCATTAACACTGTAATAATCAACATTGTTGCAAATCCCTTAACAGAACCAGTACCCCAAATATACATGATTAATGCTGTAATCAATGTTGTGAACTGGGAGTCAAAGATGGCAGAAAAAGAAACTGTATGACCCTGTTTTACAGCATTTGGTACATTTCTTCCCTTATAAAGTTCTTGCTTGATTCGTTCAAAATCAATGATATTAACATCAACTGTCATACCAACCCCCAGAACAAGAGCACCAATACCAGACAATGTAAAGACAGCGCCCATCATAGAGTACATACCAAATACGACCCAAAGATAAGCCACAAGCATTACAGCAGCAAGTAAACCAGGCAAACGATACTTAATAATCATAAATAAAGCTACAACAATAACACCTATCACACCTGCAAGAGCTGTCTTATTCAAGGCATCTGCACCAAATTCTGCAGATACAACATTAGAAGAAATCTCTGTCATCTTTACTGGTAAAGAACCAGAATTAATCAGATCAGCAAGCTGTCTAGCCTCGTCTTCTGTAAAGTCACCTGAGATCTGACAGTTACCAGTAATTTGTGATGATACAGAAGCTGCAGAAATATAAGCAGGTTCTTCACCCTTTGCAGCTTTTGCAGATTCTGTTTTATAAGAATCACCATCCTGATAATCTAGCCAAATTACCATGACATTATCGCCACCTGACTTCTTGGAAATATTTGATGTAATCTCACCAAACTTTTTAGAATCTTTAATACCAAGAGATACGACCGGTTTACCATTTTCGTCATACGCTAAACTTGCACCACCTTCTTTTAAGATAGAAGAGTCTGCAAGCTCGTTATCATCGACATCACGGAATGTAAGATTAGCCGTTGTACCAATCATTTCACGGGCAGAATCTTGATCTGCTACACCAGCTAACTGTACACGAATACGATTATCACCTTCTACAACGATACTTGGCTCACTAACACCAAGAACGTTGATACGTTTTGAGATAGACTCAACAACGGAATTCATGTCAACGGTAGAGCCTTCCTTTAAAGGTTCTACTTCATACAAAATTTCAAAACCACCTTGTAAATCCAGGCCAAGATTTAAATGGTCTTTGATAGTTCCAAATGTTGTTGCAATAGCAATACCTAAAGCAACAATAATTAGTCCTAACAGCCCAAGTTTTCCCTTTTTGATTTTTTTCTTCTCCACTTTAGTTCCTCCTGATGATGTCCGCATAATCATCCAGATTTTCTTTTACACTTCTACGTAGGGATGTACGAGCCATAAACCGAACAATGTCACTGGCATTTAAAGAAAGTATCTGGTCTGCCGCCTGATTTAATGTTTGTGGAGCACCATCTTTCCAGAGACCGTTCTTCAAACAGTCTTCTAGATTTTCGTACTTCAAAGAAGGAAGTTGAGACATTTTCAACTTTTGCAATTTTAAAACCATTATTAACTGCACAAGCTTATTTTCAGTATCGTATTGAATTCCTGCCATTTCTTCCTCCTGACAAGAGTTGATTATATCAAAAAAAGTCATTGTCTGTACAATGACTTTTCTTATTAGTGTAATGCAATAAATAATCCCAAAGCTGCAAATACTACTTCTACAGCCCAGAACATATAAACAATTTTCACTTCTGGCATTCCTTTAATGCGGAAAGCATAGTGTATAGGTGTATATGGGAATACACGTTTATGACGTGTTCGTACAGATACCTGTTGAATAATAACACATAATGTCTCAATAACTGGAACACCTGCAATAAAGATCAACGCGATTTCAGATTTCAAAATCATCGCAAGCGCAGCTAGAACACCACCTAGAGCAAGAGCTCCTGTATCTCCCATAAAAATCTTTGCTGGTTTTTTATTGTAATATAGATATCCAAGTAAAGCACCAATCAGACACAAGACAAACAACATAATTTCCATCTTGCCCTTCACATATGCAATCACAGCAAATGGAACTAGTGCAATAATCGATACACCAGATGCAAGTCCATCCATACCATCTGTCAGATTGACCGCATTAGAAGATCCTGCAAACATTAATAGAATCAATAAAAAGTAACCCCATCCAAGATTCCAACTATGGCCTGTAAAAGGAACCACAAGATCAAGAGATGTATGACTACGATATAGGAAGAAGAAGATAACAGCTAACACAATCTGCATCAAGAACTTCTGCCCTGGAGAAAGTCCATCATTATTCTTCTTGACAGCAATCAGCCAATCATCTACAAAACCAATCAACCCATAACCTGCAAATGCCAAGAAAATAATCCACATATCAAAGCTTCCAAATGACTTTGGGGAAACACATAATGTAACGAGAATCGGCACAAGAATAAACAAGATACCACCCATGATTGGTGTTCCAGCTTTTTTCTGATCATCTTCCAGTGCATATTCACTGACTGTCTGTCGGAAAGAAAGTTTTTTTAAATAACGGATCAAAGATGGCATCAATAACAGAACGATAACCAAACTGATCACAAATCCTATTAGTAATTTATACATATTTAACTCCTATCAGTGTCGCTTATTATAGTATGGCTCTTATTGAAACACAACTTGTATCTGTGTCCCTTTTGTTACAGTTGTACCTGGTGGTACAGATTGGGAGACAACGGTACCATCTCCTGAAAGTTCAAAAGCAAATCCACTCACTGCCCATAGAGCAGCCACATCCTTTCGGGTCCATCCCGTCAAGTCTGGCATTTCAAAGGAGGCTGCATCCGTTAATAAGAAGACGCGATTTCCACTTGTCAACTTCGCTCCAACACGCGGATACTGATCGATAACATTCGCCCCAGAACCTAAAATGATCGTATTGACATTCGAACCTTCTAATTTATTTTGTGCATATACAACAGAATGATTCAACAAAGAAGGCATCTCTGTCTGAATCAGCTCTTCATCTTGCTGTTGCGGCGTAGAACTCTCTGCCTGGGGCTGCTGGTCGGACAATCCATACGTTTGTGCAATCTTACGCATCAAAGAGGTCTGTGCACCAGTTTGGAAGGCCATAGCTGGTGTATATTTCCCCTGGAATGCATAATAAACCATAATCTGTGGATCGGAAGCCGGAAAAGCTGCTGCGATAGACGATATCATGACATTTGGATTATAGACACCGTTCACAGCCACCTCCGCTGTACCTGTCTTACCAATGACACTACATTCTGGGATTTCAAAAGCATGACCTGTTCCATCTTCTCTCGCTACTACTTCACGTAAGATAGATTGTACTTTACGTGCGGTATCTTCTGTAATTGGATTGCCAACCACTGTAGTATCTGCTTGATAGATGACATTTGAGCTATCATATGGGTCACGAATCGATTCAACAAAGTATGGTTTCACCATAGTACCATCCGAGAAGATAGCAGAATATGCTTGTAACATCTGTAACATGGTTACCGTACTACCCTGACCATAGGAAAGAGATAACTTATCCGCTGGCCATGTAAAACTCAGCGTTCCTCGTGATTCAGGTAAACCATCCGTATCAACATTCTGGAAAAAACCAAATTTCTTTAAATAATCTAAATAGATATCTGGTGTTATATATTGTGTTTCTAATGTAGCCGCTACGGTATTCAATGAATAAATCAAACCATCATCCAAAGGAACTTCTCCCCATTTATGCGAATGGGCATTATAAATACATGCTCCCATACTATTTGCTTCATCTGTTTTATAAGGATTATTATTCGAATCCGATGACCAACAGAATTCATTACCATCCGCAAGATTATCCGCATTATATTTTCCTTCATTGATTGTAGATGCCCAAGTAAATGTCTTCATGGTCGAACCCGGTTCATATGGCGACTGAGCACCGATATTGTTATAATCCACAATATTTTCTAATGTATTCGGATCAAATGATGGAGACTGACCCCAAGCTAAGACTTTACCTGTCTTAACTTCCATAACAGCTCCCCATACGGATGATGTTTCAAATTCACTTTCTGTTTCTCGGAAAGAAGCTTCTAAGGCTTGTTGAATGCCTGCATCCAATGTCAAATAAACATCGTCACCATTCACAGCAGAAACAACATCTTCTTTCATACCTGGAAGAACATATCCTTCTTTGTCGACTTGATATTTACGAGAACCATCTTTCCCTTTTAGATATGAATCCAAATAAAGTTCTAATCCCATCTGTCCAACGGTAGATCCTTCTTCATTTGAACGTGCATATCCAATCAAATTCGAGGCAAAAGTATTGTTTGGATAGATTCGCTGGATTGAATCGGTAAATTCGATTCCCGGAAGATCTTGAGCTTCGATTTCATCTTTCACAGACTTTGATAAGTTACGTCCTCCATTTCCCAATTCTGTCTGATAAACATCTTGACTCAAAAAAGAAAATATCTTATCGCGATCCATTCCTAATATTTTAGAAAGAACATCCGCTGTATATTCTTTATCTTTTACATATGCAATCTCCCCTTCGACAGATGGACGACTAGAAGATAAAATACAAACAATATTATACGTACGATTGTCCTGTGCAATGACATTCCCATTTCGGTCATAAATATTACCACGTAATGCTTTTGTCTTTTCGGTAACTATATTTGCTTCATCCACATAAGCAGTTAGATCCGTTTGAGAATTAGGATGCACTTTACCTACCGCAACGAAAAAAACATCGGTTACGAGCCCTACAACCGTAGCCAATGTAACTAACATGATTCTAGTAACTGCATTACTGCGTTTGGAAGACATATTACTGTGCTCCGTTTGTCAGTGTGAAAATTGCGTCTTGATTCCTTGTCATACCGCTATTTGCAGCGATTCCTTCTACACGATCGCTTGAACTTAATGTTTCAATTTCAACCTGTACTGCATCATTCTGTGTTTCTAAAGCTGCAATCTGAGTCGTAATGGACTGTGTAGTTGTAGAAAGAGAATTATTATAAGAGCGCAGGAATAATGAACTAACAAAATATAAAGATGCGGAAATACCAAATGTTGCAAGACAGAATCCCAAAAAATTCATCTTGCGTCTATGTACTGTTTTATTCTTCACTGCGTTTTTATTCATTTTACAATCCTTTCACTCTTTCAATCCCTCTTAGCTTAGCGCTATGTGAGCGATGATTTTCTTCTAATTCTTCTTCCATAGCTACAACCGGTTTACGATTAATCAATTGGAAGGAAGCCTGTTCTATCTGCGATTGCTTCACAGGTAACTTAGGTTCTACATATGGAGCAGAAGAGTAATCTTTAAATGTATTCTTAACAATACGGTCTTCTAAAGAATGGAAAGTAATAATGGCACATCTACCATTCACATTCAATAGATCAAGTGCTTCTTCTAATCCTTTTTGCAACGCTCCAAGCTCATTATTAACTTCAATACGTAATGCTTGGAATGTCTGTTTAGCCGGATGACCTTTTTTATGCAATATCGCATTAGGCAAAGCTGACTTAATCACATCCACTAGCTCAAATGTCGTTTCAATTGGCTTTGCTTCGCGTCTTTTGACAATTGCACGAGCAATTCCTACTGCATATTTTTCTTCTCCGTATGTTTTTAATATACGAATCAAATCCTTAAGCTCATAAGTATTCACTACTTGATAGGCATCTAATTCTTGTTCACGATCCATACGCATATCCAATCGTGCATCATAACGATAACTGAAGCCACGTTCTGGATCATCAAATTGTGGAGATGAAACTCCAAGATCCATCATAATACCATCTACATGTTCAATACCATATTTTTTTAACTCTTCTTTCATAGAGCTAAAATCATTATGTATCATGGTGATCTTATCTAAGCATTCTTTTAAATTCTCTCTTGACTCCGCAAGGGCCTGTTCATCTTTATCAAAAGCATAAAGATGCCCAGTTGTCAGTTTCGAGATCAACAATTTTGCATGTCCACCTCTACCCAGTGTCCCATCTACGTAAATACCATCCGGTTTTACGTTCAGCATGTCAACTGTTTCGTGGAGTAGTACTGATATATGTTCCATTACAACAGATCTGTTAAACTTTCCGCAAGACTTTCAAAGTCTTCCACTGATTCTTCTTCATATGCGTCATATTTATCTTCTGGCCAGATCTCGAAATGGTCCGAAACGCCTACAATGACACAACTTTTTTCAATGCCGGTATCTTTCAAAAGAAATTGTGGCAATAAAATCCTTCCTTGTGAATCCAATGTACATGTATCTGCTTTACCTGTAATATGTCTTACATAAATACGAGCTGCACGATTGGTCTTAGGAAGTTTATTTAATTTTTCAATCATTTCGTTCCATTCTGGATCCGAATAAGCTGCTAAACAGCCATCCAGCCATTCTGTCACATAAATTGTTTCTGAAAGCTGGTCACGAAATTTTGCAGGAATAATAAGACGATTTTTGGCATCTAGATTGTGTCTGTATTCGCCCATGAACATAACCACGTACCATTTCCTCCCACTTCATACCACTTTCAACCACAAGTTTACCACTTTTCAACTATATCGCAAGAAATTTTCATAAAAGCATAAAAAAAAGGACATATTTACATATGTCCTGTTCTTACGGATTGGATTACTTTCCTTCTGCAGGTGTAGCACTTTTTTCTGTGCCACCTACATTGCCGCAGTTAGGGCAAGCATGATGAGGAAGCTTCATTTCGCCACATACTGGACACTTAACAAGTGTCGGAGCAGTCAGCTTGTAATGAGTTCTTCTCTTATCTCTTCTTGTCCTGGATGTTCTTCTCTGCTGTACAGCCATTATCTAGCACCTCCTACTTTTCACTCTTGAATTGCTTGAGTTTTGCCAGACGCGGATCAATTTGATCTTTCCGGCGTTCCTCATACTCAGCCTCTGTAAATACCTTCCAGCCATCACCTTCTGGTAAATTATCTTCGGCTGCGTCTGTCACCTCTAACGGAACTTCAAGCAGGATATCGTCTATCACTGCAGGAAGAAGGTCGATGACTTCATCCGTAACGATTCGCGTTCCATCTTCTTCATCTGCATCTCCAAATGAGAAAACTTCATCGCTGTCTGTCTCGAACGGAACCTCAATCTCTTCATTTGTAATGCTGTCCGGTACTAGCATCAATCCCGAAACATTCAATTTACAATAGAATCGATCGTTTTCATCATCGAGATAGCCACTGCCCCAAATATGGACATCCTCTACACTGTTGATTAATACATTTCCTTCAAAAATTGCAGGATCAATGACAACATCTTCATCGAAATCAATGTGTCCAGTATTTTTCAGAATTTCAGATCTACTCCACTTCATGACAGTCCTCTTGCTCGTTAACGCTAATAAATTATATCAAGAAGTTTTTCAAAGTCAATGAAAAGCGCTATTTATCACACAGTTTCGCATTTTTGAAGTATCCAATCTGCTACATCTTTCATTACTTCCATGCGATTACATTCGTTTAATATTTCATGTCGCATATGTGGATATATTTTTTTCGATATATTTTTGTAGCCAGAGTCATTTAAAGTCTTGATAGAACTCTCCATTCCTTTCTTTCCACCCGTACAAGGATCTTCTTCTCCCGCAACAAAAAGAATCGGCAAATCATTTTTTGTACAATGATAATTTCTTGGATCATTCATCAAAATCATAAGATTGAACAAATCGCGATATCCTGAAATTGTAAAAGGAAAACCACACCATTCATCTTTTTGATATTCTTGTACATTTTTTGTATTATAACTGAGCCAATCAACCGGAGTTTTAGGATCTTTTACACACTTATTAAAAGATCCTGTCACCATCTGATCAAGCATTTTCGAATGTCCTTCCCCCCCTTTTGTACGTATCATCCCTTGGGCAAGTATTTTACCAACCTTCGCCCCCGGATTATATCCAGGCGCACCTGAAAGGACTATACCATCAATCATATGATCGTAATTCTGAAGAAAGACACGACCAATCATAGTCCCCATAGAATGGCCAAAACAATAGATTGGTACACCAGGAAATTCTTTACGTGTCATATTTGCAATTTCAACTGCCGAACCAACTAATGTTTTCCAGCCATCTGTATCACCAAACCAGCCACGGACACCTTCCTCAGCAATGCTTCCCTTATGTCCTGGCAAAGAATAAATGACTGCGGCAATTTGACGACTATTTAAATAATTAGCAAAGTCCCTATAACGATCTTTATGCTCCTGCATTCCATGAATGACGAACACAACGGCCTTTGTTACATCTTTCGTTCTAAAAATTGAATAGGATAACTTCTGTTCCATATCTTTTTCTCTCCTGTTATTATAAAATTCATTCAACGTATAAAATATCTAGAAAGGATCCTATCATGAAAACATGTGGAATTATTTGTGAATATAACCCGTTCCATAACGGACATAAATATCAGATTGAACAAGCGCGCAAAAAGTCAAATGCGGATATTATGATTGCTGTCATGTCTGGACATTTCACGCAACGCGGTGAACCAGCGATTATTGATAAATGGAAAAGAGCAGAAGCTGCTGTTCGTAACGGTATCGATCTTGTAATTGAACTTCCTTATATATTCAGCACCCAAGCTGCAACTTCTTTCGCACATGGAGGAGTCCATCTATTAAAGCTTTGCAAAATAGATGCCATTTCATTCGGAAGTGAATGCGGAAACCTAGAAAATTTACAAGATATCGCAGCCACTTCAGTCAATCCAGATCATTTGCGTGAATCCCTCAATCAAGGCATGTCCTATCCACGCGCCTATTCTTTATTAACGGCCAACATGGCACCAAATGATATACTAGCCGTTAGCTATTTAAAAGAGATTCAAGACACTTCTATCGAACCTATCCTCATCCAAAGGACAGGTGGATATCTCGATCCTGAAATCAAAACAAACGCAAGCGCTCTAGCTATCCGTACTGCCCTAAAAGATGGCTCAGATCTCATGGATTCTACACCAATGGAAAACATACTGCGTGCTTCCGAAACCGTTCGTCTCGAACAATTTTGGCCATATATTCGTACATTCTTACTGATGACACCATCTTCTGTTCTGTCCCAATACTTTTTATTTAGTGAAGGCATTGAAAGCCACCTAAAAAAGAATGCACAAACCAATTCTAATATTGACTCTTTCTTAAAGAATAGTACAACTTATCGCTATACGACTTCTAAAATACGTCGATGCCTACTACAAACAATGATGCAAATTCAAAAGAATACAGCCAAGCAATTAGGAATGCCTGATACTCTCCGTGTCCTCGCCATGAATGACAAAGGAAGAAATTGGTTATCTTCTAAACGTAAAAGTAACATAAAAATTGCTTCCCGTTTTGCTGACATCCCAAAACCATGGCGTGATATGGAGTACCAGAGTACGCTACTCTATACAAGTGTACTTTCCAATCAGGAAAGAGAGCGCATCTGTCACCGCGAAATTCAAGGTATTTCTTATATCAAAGATTAAACAGAAAGGAGCCTTATCGGCTTCCTTTTTAATGAATGATTTTCTGGTAATCCTCTTCACGGAAGCCAAAAAGAACACGATTTCCATCGACAAGAATCGGACGCTTAACAAGCATTCCATCCGTCGACAGTAACTTCAACACTTCTTCATCACTCATCTGAGGAATCTTTTCTTTTAAATTCTGTTCACGATATTTTTTCCCACTTGTATTGACAAGCTTACGAATTGGTAATCCACTTAAAACATACCATTCCTTCAACTCTTCAAAAGAAGGATTATCTATACTGATATCCCGATATGTATACGTGATCTGATTCTGCTCCAACCACTTCTGTGCTTTTTTGCAGGTGGTACATTTTGGATAACAAACAAATAGCATATTTTCTCCTAAAAACGAAATACATTCAATCCCGTACCAGTACGAGGATCTAATTCTCTATCAACTGAACCATCCAGAACATCAATAAATAGTTCACAAGTTCCAGAAATCTTACAAAGATTCAGGTGTCCTCCATAAGCTTTCTGTTCTTCATCGCATATATTGATATGCAAATGAAGATATGGCATGTCATTCATAACAGTAATATTTCCATTTAAGGAAGTAATTTCCATTGGCCCCGTCATTTTATGAAGATGATATTTTTTTGCATCTGTATCATAAACACCACACTCTAAATAGTCACAAGCACCAATACCCGATACAGAACCCAATCGAATTTTTTCTTCTTCAACAACGCATGCTAACTGTTCCATAACCTCTTCCCCACGTTCAATTCGAACTATAACACGATTTCCAAATCTACGATATTCCATAACTGTTGCACTCCTTGATTCTATTGTAACGAAATTCCAAAAGTTTATCTTTACTTATACTCTCATAATAGACAAAGATTAGAAAATGTGTCAAAAAAAAGGATCTATACCTTTAGCATAGATCCTCATCCAATTATTCACCTTCTACGATAACGTTTGTATAAACTTTATTTACATCATCACAGTCATCTAACATATCCATTAACTTATGATATGCATCGATATCTTCCTGTTCTGTCAGTGTAACATATTCGTTAGGTAACATTGTTGTTTCACATGTTTCAAAAGAAACTTCTGGAATTAGCTTTTCGATTGCATCCTGTCCTTTTGCAAAGTCATTAAATGCTGTTCTAACAGTCATAAGGCCGTCTTCAACAGTGATATCCTGTACATCAACGTCACCTTCCATCATTGCATCCAGCATTGTCTCTTCATCTTCATAAGGGAAAACGAATAAACCAACTGCTTCATATCCAAAAGAAACAGCTCCAGCATTTGCCATCTTGGCACCATGTGTTTTGTTGAAGCAAGTTTTTACTTCTGTATAGGAACGGTTTGTATTGTCTGTTAAGCAATCAACGATAATTGTAGAGTTACCTGGACCGAATCCTTCATATCTTGCTTCATTGTAAGACTCATCAGAGCCACCTTTTGCCTTATCGATTGCTCTCTTAATTACGTCAGCAGGAACCTGGTTCTGCTTTGCCTCGGCGATCTTTCTCTTCAGGCTGAGGTTCATATCAGGATCAGGGACGCCGCTCTTTGCTGCAATATACAGCTCTTTTCCAAATCTTGAATAAAGTTTGGATTTCTTTGCCGCAGTTTTTGCCATAGCGGCAGCGCGGACTTCATGTGCTCTTCCCATCTTAAATTCCTCTCCTTGTTAAAATGACTAATGTATTATACCAAAACGCAACATTATTGTGAAGAACATTTCCACTAACACATTTTGAATCTGTAAAATTTAATCATTCTTTATGATTTTCAATAAGAGATATATCTGTGATAAAATAAATTGACTATGTCTACATATGTAATGAGCGATTTGCATGGCTGTAAAGAAGAATTCGATGCCATGCTTGAAACAATTCAATATAGTACAGAATGTGATGAAATGTGGATTCTTGGTGATATATGTGACCGAGGAAAAGAACCAATTCCTCTCTTAAAAGAAATAATCCAGGAACCAAGCATGCATATTATATTTGGAAATCATGAAATTTGGTTTGAAAAGTATGCAGAAACACTAATCGATGCAAAAACAGGTTCTATGGAAATGACAGATGAACTTATGTGCTGGCTTCATAACAATGGCGGATTCCGTACAGCAGATCAATTTATGGACCTATCTTTTCCAGAATGCCATGATATTCGCTTATATTTAGAAGAAAATAAAAAATTCTATCAATATCTTACAATTCATGGCAAAAAATATTTACTGATTCATGCAGGTATCGAAAAAAAATATTTATCCCCAACTCTTCATCTATCATCTGTACCTGATCATAGCCTAGCTTGGTCTCATATCGACATTGATGATAATCCATTTGAAGATGTCACAATGATCGTAGGACACACACCTACTTTCCTTTATGGAAAACAGTACGAAAATCATATTATACATAGCAAAAACAATACTCTGTTCCATATTGACTGTGGTTGTATATATGGCAGGACACTGAGTTGTATTCGACTCGATGACTTAAAAGAATTCTATATTCCCTCCTCTTATCCTTATGTCTTATTGCACCATAAGAAATAGAAAATCGTACAGCAATTGTAGAATCAATTTCTCAGCAATCTTTGCAAAACATTAAAATACTTGTTAATAGGATTATATCTAAGAACACAAACGCTTTCTGTTTGTGCCTGATATTTTCCCTTTTGCTTGTGTACGGATTGCAAACGAAAAAGCTATCATCTGCGCAAACTCCTTCCACGAAATGAAGTAATTCAATGATAGCCTCACCCAAATATAAAGCATCTCATAAAACACTTTCATCTATTAAACCATCAAAAAATTTTACATTTTAAACATACGAAAGACCTAAATGACGAGGCAAAATACGCCAAAAGGTTATAGAGAAATGCCAACCGCCTATAGTTCTTGGATCTGTTATAACAAATAGGGTAGAGTGAGAAATTTCTCTCACCATCCCATTGCACCGTACGTACGGT